>JARRRJ010000569.1:0-2611 GCA_037380865.1 Sedimentisphaerales bacterium | reverse complement strand
TTCGGCAAGGGGATAGCTAACGGGTCTCCGGTTGCCGCCCTCCTGGGGAAACGCCACTTGATGGAACTATTTGGCGAGGATGTCTTTTTTTCCTTTACCTTTGGCGGCGAAACCTTAGGTTTGGCCGCCTGTAAGGCGACCATTGAAACGGTGCTGGCCAAACAGGTGATTGAATACTTGTGGCGGATCGGTACCTCCTTGAAGGATGGTTTCCAGGAAAGGATAAATCATTTCGGCCTGGCTGAAGTAGTAATCCCTAAGGGGTATCCGGTTAGGACAGTTCTTCAATTTTATTCTCCCAAAGACAAGGGAACTATTGACTTTAATATCAAATCTCTCTTTCAGCAGGAAGTAATAAAACGTGGCATTTTGTTAGCCGAATACCATGCTTTAAGCTTTTCGCATTCCACCGACGATATTGCATATATCTTAGATGCTTATGAAGAATCGTTAAGGATTTTGCAGGAAGCCATTGAGACTGATTCGGTCAGCGCCAGGTTGGAAGGGAAGGCGGTATCCCCGGTTTTGCGCCGGCCGGATTGATCAGGGAACCGCGTGGTTGTGCCATGTTAAGATCTGAATTGATGAATTTTATTAACAATATTGAAGTTAAATATCCTGTTGACCAATGGAGTTTAGACGGCATTCAAGTATGGCCTCTCATTCGTATTCTGTTGGGTTTTTATATGTTAAAACGGGAGGAGAATTGCGAGGCGCCGAAAAATCTTGGAAAGCTGTCCTCCTTAGGAAAGCAAGTTAACCAGTTAATAAAGTCAAATCTGAAATACGGATATGCATATTTATATGATTTTAAAAACAACTATAAGTCAGGTAAACCCTGCGATGCAGTATTTTTGAGTGATGGCATCTCATTTTGTAAATTACGAGGGGCTTGGTTTGAAAAATATTGCGACCCTATTATTAAGGCTTTAAAGGAAAACAGTATTTCGTCGTTACTGTTATCCATAGTCCTTCAATGTTCATCCAGCCATATTGTGACTTGGTGAAGTATAAAACCCTTTATTTTAGAAGATATTTTCCAATAGATAGAGATATAGATCATAAAGTTGAATCTTTTACAAACTTTTTAGCAGAACAAGTCACAGAAATACCAAAGTCGGTAGTGCTAAGTGTAAAAAAGGATTTCTTGTTGCTGAAAAGTCTGACCGGTTTTTATAAGAAAGCTTTAGAAAAACTATCACCTGATATGGCATTTTTGGTTAATTATTATTCTCTAGATGGCATGGCGTTTACCATGGCCTGCCGTGAGCTTAAAATTCCTACTATTGATATTCAGCACGGTCTCCAAGGGGATCTGCACTTCGCCTACGGGCGTTGGTTTAAGGTACCCTCTACCGGTTTCCAATTATTGCCATCATTTTTTTGGGTGTGGAGCAACTTGGAGGAAGCGGTTATTGAGAAGTGGAGTCACCAAGTTTCTCAATATCATAGACCGCTGGTGGGAGGCAATCTTTGGATGAGCCAATGGAAGGGCAATGCTGATAATACCGTAACCTATTATGACAAAGAGATATTGCGTCTGAAGGAGTCACATTCAAAAGCTATCCATATCCTTGTTACGCTTTCTGGATGGAATTTTGATCAAGTATTACTGGATCGAATTAGAAATGTTAATCAGAATATTGATATTGATATAGTGTGGTGGATTCGATTACACCCTTCCTGGCCTGAAGATGGGAAGAAAGTTCGGCAGATTTTTAAAGACTACGGCATCTCAAATTATGAACTCGAAGCCGCCAGCGCTCTCCCTTTGTATGGTTTATTAAAAAATATCGATTTGCACCTGACACATACGTCCAGCGTTGCTTATACAACAGAAGAAATCATCTCGGCAATTAATGTTCAATTAAAGAGAAAAAGCCAAGGTGCTTTGAAATCGTCAGAGAGCCACGTTGAAGTGGGGGAAACGGCTATTGAGTTTTTAATGAGCGTGATAAAAAAAGAACAACACTTATCATTAAACTGAGGGGTTTAAGAATATGCAGCACAGAACATCAGAATGGATGGAAGTTACAAGTGAATATCAAAAATATCACGAGAGTCAATGGGATAAGCCATATTCTAGTACTATAAAATTTTGTGACTGGTTGGACGAATTGCGAGTCTTTAACCCTAATGATTCGCTCAGAATTTGTGATGTAGGTTCTGGTGGCGGGGCAAATTTATATTATATGGCCAAGCGGTACCCTAATTTTCTATTCAAAGGTATTGATATCAATCCAAACTTGGTTGTGTGGGGCAATAAACAACTTAAAAGTAGGTTTATTAACAATGCTAGTTTAGAGGTGGGTGATTTATATGACTTTCCTCAAAAGTATAAAGATAATTTCGACGGCATTGTTTCACTTCAAACCCTTTCCTGGCTTCCTGAATACAGGACTCCTCTTGAAAAAATGATTTCCTTGAACCCACAATGGATTGCGATAACATCTTTATTTTTTGACGGAGAAGTTAATTGCAAGATAGAAATAGAAGACTATACGCAACCCTTGAGTGGAAAACCATTTAAAGAAGCTTTTTACAATATTTATCCCATAAAATTGATTAAAGAATTATTTATTCAACGTGGTTATAGTAAATTTATGTACAT
>JARRRJ010000568.1:0-2831 GCA_037380865.1 Sedimentisphaerales bacterium | reverse complement strand
GATGACCCTGCCGCGTCTCACAGGCACTGTGTTGACGCAACGTTTACACTTCTTCTGGCTGCTCGCGACGAGGGTATAATACGTTTTGTCTACGCAGCAAGCTCTGCGGCTTATGGGGACACACCCACACTTCCAAAAGTTGAAACCATGCGTCCTTCTCCTATGTCTCCTTATGCGGTAGGCAAGCTAACAGGTGAATACTATTGCTCTGTGTTCAGCCAGGTCTTTGGGCTTGAAACTATTTCGCTTCGATACTTCAATGTGTTCGGTCCGCACCAGGACCCGAAGAGTCAGTACTCGGCTGCGATACCGGCTTTCGTGACGTCCATATTAAAAGTCGAGCCTCCTACAATTTATGGTGATGGCGAGCAGAGCAGGGACTTCACATATATCGATAACGTTGTGGAAGCGAATTTATTAGCCGCAAGAGCCAAAAAAACCAGCGGCCAAGTTGTCAATATCGCATGCGGCCAAGCCGTGACTGTGAATGAAATAATCTCTCTCATAAACAAGTCTTTGAACAAGAATGTCAAACCGATATACACTGACCCGCGTCCGGGAGATGTTAAACATTCACTCGCTGATATACCCGCCGCTGCGAATCTCATTGGATTCAAACCCGTCGTTTCGTTCGAGGAAGGTCTGCAGAAAGCAATTGGCTGGTACAGTAAGAACTCAGAAAAGTGACTAAAGTGAGCTAAAATTCAAAGTGCCTAAAGTTTCGACGAGGGTGCCGAGACAATTCTATCTTGTTTTGAATCAGTAAAAACGCTGTTTCTTTCCACCTGCAGGCCAATTTTCTTGGAAAATAACGTCTGAAAATATCTTCTTATAAAGCGCATCTTCCCCATATTAACATACAGCATGCTCCAAAGAAGTTGCCCGATGCGTTCTCCAAAATGCTGAAACCTCCTTTGCTGTAGGCACTTATGCAGCTTGTTGGGCTTTTTTGTCAAGCTTCTCCAAATCTACCAAATTATCCAAATTAACTAAAGATTTTTTAATAAGGCTTCCGATAGAGATATAGCTCGTTGGTTAAAGTTGCCCAAATTAACATTTCGGGCAAAATTGAGCCTCGATAAAGTCCATCGAGGCTCATTCGGGTTGGAATGAAAGGTTTACTGTTTAGAAAAAAGAGACAATTAGAATTTATCCATGCAGAAAGGCATTCCCGCCAATTCCATTTATATTCACCTTGTATGGCCCGTAATGGTGGAAATCGAGAAACTGCTCAGAAAAGATAAAATCACGCCTGTCCAGGAGCATTTGGCGACGAGAGTCAATCGTACGATTGTCGATCAGCTTCAGAACAAGCTTCCGCGCAGGCCTGAGCGAAATAAGAAAATCGCAATTTGCTGCGCGCCGGATGAGATGCAGGAGCTTGGTGCGCAGATGATGACAGATTTGTTCGAGAGCGATGGCTGGGAAGTGCGCTTCCTGGGCGGTGGTCTTACAAATGAAGATGTATTGTCCTTAGCAAACGAATATGTGCCTGATATTCTCCTGATATATGGCACCACACCCAAGCAGGCACCGGAAATCCGCAGACTGATAGATACAGTCAAGTCCGTGAACGCCTGGCCTGATATGAGAATCATGGTCTCGGGAGGTCTGTTCAATCGCGCGGAAGGCCTGTGGGAAGAGATGGAAGCTGATCTGTACGCGTCGAACGCTATCGAGGCGCTTCACGTCGCGGCAGATGAAAATCCGAATCCTCAGCCCGCACAAAGGACAATCAATCGCAGAAAGAAAAGAAAGCCGATCGAATGTGACTTCGAACGCGCGCCAGTCTCCACAGACGGTGACAACTGATCGCTGTTAAACGCGCCCCGCAAGGTGCTCGACGAATGCTTTGAACGCTCTCGGCACGAAGTAAAAATCGCCGTCATGAAGCTCGTCATAAATGTATCTCGGGCGAAGATAAAAACTTACGTAAGCCCAATTGACATAACGCTTCAGTTTCCTTGCAGGAATCGTCGGATGCCTGAGAATCGGGTCGACGATGGTGAATTTCGTCCAGTCCTTTTCTTCAATCATACCCTGAGCCTGGGCTTCGTCATAGAGAGGAGTTCCCGGATAAGGCGTCAGAAGTGTAAACTGAGCGTAGCGCGGCGCCAGCGCACGCGCATAGCGTATAGTCTGCCTGATGGTATCCGGTGTGTCTGCCGGGCAGCCAATGATGAAAGAGCCAATAACCTTTAGTCCGGCCTTGTGAATCACTTCCATCGTCTTTCGCACATCCTCGAGCTTAATGCCTTTGCAGAGCGAATCCAGCACTTCCTGTGACGCAGACTCGAATCCGAGATAAAGCGTAGTGCACCCGGCCTTTTTTAGCTTTTCCGCCAACTCCTGCGTAAGCGTCCCGATACGCGAAGATGCAGACCATGTAAGATTCAGATTCTTATTGATAAGCAGTTCGCATATTCGCTCGGCGCGCTTCGGACTGACTGTAAAGGTGTCGTCGAGAATTTCCACTTCGTTGCATCCGAAGCGCTTTTTGAGGTATTCCATTTCCGCGACGACATGTTCCGCAGACCTGAACCGCCATTTTTTCCCAAACAGATTAGAAGACGAGCAGAAGTTGCAGCAATAGGGACAGCCGCGACTCGTTATCATACATGAAAAGTGGTTCCCATGTGAGAAACGATAGTTCTCCATGGGCAATAGATGCAGAGAAGGAAAACCAAGTGTATCAAGGTCCTGAACAAAAGACCTGTCGGGATTCTGCAGAATGTCACCGTTCAACCTGTAGGTCAGTCCTCTGACAGAAGACAGTGACGCTCCGGATTGCCTTGCAAGAAGGATCTCCTCGAATGTTTTTTCGCCTTCGC
>JARRRJ010000567.1:0-2531 GCA_037380865.1 Sedimentisphaerales bacterium | reverse complement strand
TCCCATTCTTTCTTTTGGGCATCTGTAAAATTCATGCAAAAATTAGAATATGTGCAATCAAAATTATCATCATATCTGCCTACACATTCAGGCGATTGTTCTATCTTTGCAGCTACACAAGCCGGGCATTTACAATCAGGTTTATTATCTTCCCAGCATTCTCTATTGCCTCCGCCCATTCTTGTATATACATAATAATCTGCTTTATATCTACTTTCTTCAACTTCTAAAAAAACATCGCGAAATCGTGGAAATTTATCTTGTATATTTTCGCCAATAATAACAGAAATTAAAACCGCTAAATCAGCATTCATACCATTTATCAAGTTATATAAACTCATCTCATTCTCCTGTATAAACAAATTCCACAAGTTCATTTATCCATGCTTTCTCTATATCACTACCAGGAAATCCTTTACCATTTTGGATAGCACTGGCAACCAGCCAGCATCTAATCTTAGACTTGACTTCGGACTCATGGGCTGCCTGCCACTGCTCAGCGGAGATTTCGCCCTGCTGGTCATAGCTTAGAGGTGTAGCAGTATCGAAACATTCTCTGACAACAATCTTGTTATGAGATTTGCCTCCTTTATCTGACAGTTGAATCTCACCGTCCATAATGCACAAGTTTGTCTTGGAGTTCCATTTCTTGGCTTGGCCTGTGGTTTCATGCTGCCTGTCCTGGTCTGAGCCTTCCTCAACAAGAATCTGCCCTTCCATTTCCCCGGATGAGTCCATGAATACGACTTCCTGCCATAAATTCTTGTCGGAGTCATAATAAGAGTTACGGGCGGTCTTAATTAAGAGAGGGAACCCCTTAACTTCAACGCCTTCATTAAGAGTTTTTAGCTGTGCTATGTTCATTTTGGCCTCCTTGTTCCAATTCGCTTAATTCTCGTTTTATCGCTTTTATACGTTCATGTTTTTCTTTCTTCAAATTTTCCTTATCAATAGTCCTAAAGTCACTTTTAACTTTTTCTAAATATATAGTATATCTTTGTATTGCTATTCCTATTACATCTATTGAACGGATTGTAATTCCATCAATCTTTGGTGTTGAATGAAATTGTACACAAATCGTATCCCAGCTAAATCCGTAAGATTTAATATTGAAAGATACAGAAAAATAAGCGACTTCGTGACGATTATTCTCTACGTGGATTTTATCTTGGTGATAACTTATCTCATCCCGTTGCAGTTGTATTAATTTCTTGGCAAAGTTAAAGTAATTAAAGCTGTTAGTCATTATGCTTCTCCTACAATCTCAATATCATCAAGTTCCTGTTCGTTCGGCTCTTCGAGCTGAAGATCGTCAATAGTTAATGAGTCGCATCTTTCAGCAGCTTTTTCCCAATCAGCGGCATCAAACCAATGGATATATGTACAGATGGTTTTGATTTGTATTTGAAATCTCATTTCATTTTCCTCATAAATTCAAGAAGTTTTTTGGCATGATTCTTTTTTAATTCGATGTCAATAACTTTAAACCATTCTTGGTAAAGGCTATGTACGTCATAACAGCTTTCTTTAGTTCGCTTGAACAGGGGACAATACTTACAATCTGGATCATCAAAAAATTCATAAATGCGTTTTATATGATTTTGATTCATTACCCATTGACAAAGAAAACATGCGTTTTCATAGTAGTGACGGTCTAATTTGTATTTCTTCCAGCCTGGCCAATTTCCTTTTTCTTTTCCTGTTTCAGCGAGAAATTTCCACATCTCTATAGTTAATTCGATGGCCTTTTTCTTTGTCAACCTCATTTTAATCTCCTTAAATCCGGCTGATAGGCTTCAAGCTCCTTCTATCAGCCTTAGTCTAACCACATTCTCTTAATTTCCTGTTTTGTCCCTTTCCTTGACCTTGTTTTCAGCCGGAGATTGCAACCCATAAATCTCTCATTGACAGGTATATCGAGTACAAGCCACACCCGATTACTGTCAGTTGGACAGTCAGCCAGAAATAATAAATCATAATCAGTGATTCTCTTCGCTTTCTTATGTAATATGGATGTTCGTACATTTTTCACCTTCTTTCAATGTCTTAGATAAAACATTTTTTCATTTTTCAAATTCTTTAGTTAGTTCTGCAATAACTGGTTCTAAATCTTCGATATAACCAATTTCACAAGTACCTTGTCCGCAACTTTTGGAATAGGGTTCAATGATAAATCTATATGTCCATTGACCTCCGTAAGGAATTTCGGCAACGTATCTGGAAGATAATAAAAAATTACCTATCTGAAATGCCATATCCTTTATATCTTCAGGAGAAAAAGGTAAAATCGCAGCTAATTTGTTGTGTTGATTCAAGAATCGTTTATATATTTCTTTTTCTAATGCCTTTTTCTTTTCTATTTGTTTTGCTATTTCCTTTATGTTCATTTTATACTCCCAAAAAAGACCTGATAGGCAGGATTGGCTTTATCCGCTACCTGCTGAATAGGATAGGCGTGGACTGACGCCTCGTTTTAGTGCTCAACATTTCTGTTGTCTCTGAGTATAGGCCGAATCGCTGGAAATACTCCA
>JARRRJ010000566.1:0-2671 GCA_037380865.1 Sedimentisphaerales bacterium | reverse complement strand
GCATACGCCGCGGCCGACTGATTACCTGCGATTACGACATTACCCACGAAGATGTCATTGAAGCGCGGCATTTCGACGACGACGTGCTGGTTTACGGCTTCCACGATATGGCGCCTGGTCTGCAGATAAAAGACGGCGGCACGTACGGATTTCCCTATAGAGCGTTATGCGTGAAGGGTATCGAAAATCTCCTTGCTTCAGGAATGTTAATCACCTCCGACCACCGCGCCCACATGTCCACGCGAAATACAGTCTGCTCAATGGCGCAAGGCCAGGCTTCGGGTACCGCCGCCGCACTCTGTGCCGCCAAAAACTGCGGCACACGGGATCTGCGATATGCTGATTTGCGTGACGACCTGGAAAAGAGCGGCGTGTATTTTGAAACTTAATGCCGCCATCCGTTCGTGACCCGTTTAACTTGCTCAGCGCCTCAGGCTGGTGAGCCTTGCCGGGAATTACGTATTTCTGTTCCGTTGGCCCGATCGTGACTCTTGAGATACTGGCCCACTTGTTTTTGCCGGAAGGGTACCTTACATTTACGGCACTGTACCCATTCCCAGTCATCTCCAGCTTGCTCGCTCCGTTTTTTTACAGCTCGCACCAACGGGCGAAAAGCAGATTCGGTGATAAAGCAGGACACGCAGAATGGACCTTCAACTATATTGCCGAGACCATCTTTCCGCCAGTAGGCACAATTTTCGGAGACAATTTCGCCGTTGTTATCCAGCGCCTTCTTAAGCGATGCAATTATCTTATTGTTCTCTGCAAGTCTTGCACGAAGCTGTGATCTTTCCGCCATCAGCTCGGTTATTTTCTGAGATTGACGCGTGAGATTGCCCAGGTTAGCGAAGGCTCCCTTCACCGTATTTTTAACTGCGTTCCATGATTCCATCAACTATCTCTGAAAAAGGAAGAACGAATGTTTGTCACATGAACATCTGATGAGGTAATAGCTGTTATTTACTTCGAATACCCACAGTAAAATATAGAAAATCTTTTAAGAAATGCAAAATGAAATGAGCCGGCAGGTTTGTTGTGACCTGTTTTGGTTTCCTGTCTGTCAGGCGTTTGTCCGAACCTTCGTTTCCTTCTCGGGCGATGATTATTAAAGGGGGTCGGGTACAGTTTCTCGTATATTTTCTGTTGACATCGCCGGCTTAACAGCGTATTGTTCGAGATTATGGCACGAGCTAAAAGAGTTGCTTTAGGCGGATATGTTTATCACGTTCTGAACCGGGCGAACGGCCGCTTGCGCATATTTCGCAAGTATGATGATTTTCTTGCGTTCGAGCAGATTTTAGCAGAGGCAATCGGGCAGTTTCAGAACGTCAGGTATAGGCCACCTATACCAGGGACGCTTCAAGAGTTTCCCCGTTCAGGACGATGGTCATTACCTGACAATCCTGCGTTATATCGAAGCCAGCCCGCTTCGCGCGGGCCTTGTAAAGAGCGCCGGAGATTGGGACTGGTCGAGTCTGGCAATACGTAAAGGAGCAGAATCCTTCTTCGAGCTCAGCAAAGGACCCATGAAGCTTCCCGCCCGCTGGGAGAAGCTGGTTAATAAGCTTCAGAGCCCGAAGAATCTCGAAGGTTTGCAGAAAAGTTTCCAGCGGGGCGCACCCTTTGGGGACACTGACTGGCAGACGATTACAGCAAGGAAAATGAAACTCGAGTCAACAATGAGACCTGTAGGAAGGCCAAGAAATACGGCAATGACCCTATGAAAAATCCCGACACGACTAAAACTTTCGATGTAAATAATATGCTCAGCGAATGCGAACGATATTACAAAACTTATGTCGATGACCTTAAACTGGTTGTCAAAGGCCAGTCAGTAAGCGATAAATACAAGCTGGTTGTCTTTGTGATAGGTGGTCCGGGAGGAACAGCATTCGGCGGCGGAGACGGAGATATCGGGACTTTATCAACGCCTGCGACGCGCGTACACAGACCGCCTTACGGCGTGCTGGCTCATGAGATGGTTCATTGTTTCCAGTATATGAGCAGTCGTGACGGTGCCGGCAGGGGCGGTATCAATCCTGAAATGGGTGCTCAATTCGGGTTATGGCAGAATCTGCCGGATTGGATGACTTTCGAAAACTACCACCTCGTTGCTCTTATGGATCAAACCCATCTGGCATTTGACCACCCGAGCAATATGTATCACACCGCACAGGTGATGGAATACTGGGCATTTAAGCGCGGTCGGGATATTTACGGCCAAATGATTCATTCACAGGAGCAGGGAGACGCGGTGACAGTCTACGAAAAATGTTCAATTTAACACAGGAACAGTTCAATGACGAAATGTTCGATGCGTATCGCAGATTCATTACTTGGGATATCCCGAGAATAGAAGAAGTGGCCCATCAATATGCCAACCAGCACCATACTAAACTTAACAATGTTAACGACGGATGGTACCAGATAACGGAATCGAAGTGTCCCCAGAACTACGGCTATAATGGTATCAAGCTGAAAGTACCCGAAGCAGGCACGAATGTTGTCTTGGATTTCAAGGGGATAGCAACTGCAAATACTGATAAAGCAGGCTGGCGCTATGGATTTCTGGCTTCTTTAAAAAACGGCAGCCGCGTATATGGAAACGTCGGCAAAAATCCGCAGGACAAAGTAGAGTTTCAGGCCCCGGAGAATACCGAATATTTATGGC
>JARRRJ010000565.1:0-3946 GCA_037380865.1 Sedimentisphaerales bacterium | reverse complement strand
CTTATTTTTGTATTTCGATATTTTGCCATCCCGCGCCAAAGGCTTTGTATATAAGGACTATGTCCTGGAGCAGGAGGCCTTTGCTTACGGCGAGACGGTCCTGCTGGAGAAAGAGAGCGTGCTCTGTATCCAGCACATTTTGGAAATCAGTCAGGCCGCTTGCGTACAAATTTTGAACCAGATCGACTGATCGCCGGGATGCAACTACTGATTCTTCGAGTGATTTCCGCCTGCTTTCATCCTGAATGTATGAGTACATGGCATTTTGTACGTCCTCAACCGCAGTGAGCACTGTATTTTGCCAGTCAGAAAGCAGTTCCGCGACTATTGCCTTCTGTATTTTCACATTATTTCTCGTTATGCCTGCATTGAATATATTCCATGTAATGCCGGGTCCGTACGAGTAAGATGTATTATTAAGATTTCCGAGACCCGAAAAATTCAGTGACTGAGTCTGGATATTTCCCGAAAGCGTAAGAGAAGGGTAAAGGTCGGCTTCGGTAACTCCGATATTTGCAGTCTGAGCCGCAAGCTGACGTTCGGCTCTTCTGATATCCGGTCTCTGCCTGATAAGATTGGCAGGCAGGGATATGTCTATGTTTTCTCTTACAGCCGATAGCGACTTACTTGCGCTTAATTCATTTCTAAGCGTCCCCGGCATTCTGCCAACGAGAACGGCCAGGCTGTTGAACGAAGCTTCCTCGGTAACCCTGAGAAGTGGTATCTGAGATTCCGTGTTCGCCAGGTTGAACTCGGCCTGCCTTACATCCAGTTCGCTTACCAGTTCCGCCTGATACAAACTTTTCGTAAGTTCCAGCGTTTTCCGTTGAGTCTCGACGCTACTTTCCGCGTATTGTATTCTCTCTTGCGTGGTGCGCAGCTCGATGTAATTGTTGCACACGTCCGAAAGCAATGTCACCATTATATCGCGATAGTCTTCGATACTTGCCTGGTCAGAGGCCTGAGAAGATTCCGCTGAGCGTTTTATTTTTCCGAACAGGTCGACCTCCCATAGAAAACTGAAACCCCATGTATACAGGTTGAAAGGTTTAGACGATACAGGGACCTGCGAAATGCTGCTGTACAGAGACCGGCTGTAAGAACCTGTCGTATTTATACTCGGGTAATACTGTCCGATCGTTGCATCGCGCAGAGCTCTTGCTGCCTCGATTTTGTAAAATGCAGTCATAACGTCCTTATTGTTCACTATAGCCTGCTGTATCAGGCTGTCGAGGTCTTCGTCGTTAAATATTTCCCACCATCCGACGTCATTAGCTTCAGGCACGATCGTGAAATGGTTTGCTGAACTGTGAAGCCACTGCTTTGGCATTTCCATTTCAGGAGGACTGTAATTCGGACCGACTGCGCAACCAGTGAGTACGAGTATTATGCTCTGTGTACTGCTCATTGCAACTCAAGACGGACAGTCTAATCTTAAGCCTGTTTTCTTGATTCGAGATCCAGCAATCGTCTGTCTAAATCGGAAATCAGTTCTTTATAGACAATGTGACTGATCACACCGTGATGAAAAGCGTCTATAACTTCATTCTTTTCCACGAGAAGAAGGTGACGAGCGGCCCATTTTGATTCCTCGACCTTAATATTTTCCTTTTCAATGTCCATCTCTTCGAGTGCACTGCTGTCGCGGTCGACTTTCTGCTCGTACTCTTTTCGCAGGTTCGATATAACATCTTTTCTCGTGAAATAGACATTTGCCATGTGGTCAATCTCGGCAAGTGCGGCGTGGTCAGCCTGAAGCCTGCCTCTTGTCAATTCGTATTCCATGCGTTCTTCGTGGCCGCGCACAATTCCGAGCCACTTAAGCAGGGGTGACATTGTCAGGCCATGCACGAGAATGGAAATTATAATCACTCCAAATGCCATGGTAACAATTCTGTCACGATGCGGAAAATTCGGCGCGAGACTGAGCGCCAGAACCATGGGCAAAGCGCCTCGCAGACCTCCCCATGTCAGAATAACGCTCCATGCCCAGGGAATTCTCTCGCGTGTATGCCGCAGCAAAAAGGAAACGGCATAAATTACAAAAGCACGCGCGCCGGTTACAACAAAATAGGCAACAAGGATTTCCTGCCATGAGTCCAGCAATGATTCTAAATTGACTTCAAAACCTATTAAAAGAAATACAATGGAATTGAGAGCAAATGCGATATACTCCCAGAACGATTCAATAGCGATCCTGGTAGATGGTGACATTCCAATGCTGACACCGTAATTTCCGCATAACATGCCGGCGGTAACTGTAGCGATCACACCTGAATAATGAAGCTGCTCTGCAACAAGGAAAGAGCCGTATGCGGCGATAGTTGTAATCGTGATTTCAATCATAGGCTCATCTACCTGTTTCGTCAGCTGAGATGCGGCCAGCCCGACTGCTGTTCCAATGAGAAGACCAATCCCGACAATTTGAATGAAATCCCAGCTTAGTCCAATTGGTGTTACCTCTCGATTTGTAACGAGCACCGAACACAAGCGAGTACTTCCATGTAAATCCCTGAAGAACATGAAACGCATTTATGACCGGCGTCAGAATTATTGCAGTCAAAGCAGTTGCAAGTATTACACCAGGCAGAGCCAGGGAAAAAATCGCCAGATGGTTCATCCAGAATTGTTTGAAGTCTATATGGAACGCTGCCTCGAAAAGTAAACCAGGAAGAAAAATACTGAACAAAAGTGACTTCGTTAGGTGCGGCGCTTCAAAAACATGCAATAGTCCCAGAACAAGCCCGGTGACAACCAGCGCCACCGTGTAAGGAATAACCAAATGCTGCACAAGCATCGCAACTGCGATAGCTATCATAAACAGCAGGATGAAGACGGCCTCTTGTTCCATGAGGAACTAAAGTGAGCTAAAGTAAATTAAAGCGATCTAAAGTTAAAAGTTAAATACAGACGCTGGAGGCGTTCAAATGCAACTTTAGTCACTTATAACTTTTTTCGCTTTATCCACGATGTTTTCAACGGTGAACATACTCACTACTCTGGCTGCTATGTCTTTTTCCCTGAGTTTTTCTTGTGCTGCCAATATTAATTGTACTTCGGAACCTGTCGCCATCAAAATTATATCAGGAGATTCTTTGTGTTCTTTGCTGAGAATATACGCTCCCTTCAAAAGACCTTTTGCGGCCGCGACTTTTGTGCGGTCGAACACAGGCAGCTTTTGTCGGGTTAGCACCAACATGGTCGGTCCCTCGGTTCTATGTATCGCTGCTCTCCATGCCCAGGCGGTTTCGTTCGCATCAGCAGGACGGATCACGCACATATTAGGCATCGCTCTCAGTGAAGCAAGGTGCTCAACCGGCTGATGAGTCGGCCCGTCTTCGCCCAAACCAATCGAATCGTGAGTCATTACGTAGATCACAGGAAGTTTCATTAAGCAGGCCAGACGGATTGCAGGTCTGGCGTAATCAGTGAAGATGAAGAAAGTCGCGGCGTACGGACGTATCCCTCCATGTAGAGCCATGCCTGAAGAGCAGGCACACATTCCCATCTCACGAATTCCCCATGCAATGTTTCTGTTAGCATATTTTCCTGCTTCGAAATAATCGGAACCTTCTATAAGTGTTTTTGTGGATGGAGCCAGGTCTCCACTGCCGCCCATAAGCCAGGGAATTTTTGGTGCTATACTGTTGAGAACTTTCCCGCCGGCATTGCGGGTTGCCATCGGGCCATCTGCAACTTTAAACTTTGGTATGTCACTGTCCCAGTCAGAAGGAATTTTATTATACAATGCATTATTAAATTCTTTATAAAGATTAGGGTATTTTTCTTTATATTGAGTAAACAGCTCATCCCAACTATCTTCAAGCTTTTGTCCAGCATCAATCGCATTGTGCATATACTCAAGGGCCTCGTTCGGAACATTAAAAGTCTTATTCTCATCCCAGCCGTAGAATTTCTTGGTTAACTTAACTTCTTCTTCTCCTAG
>JARRRJ010000564.1:0-3524 GCA_037380865.1 Sedimentisphaerales bacterium | reverse complement strand
GGGAACGCCTTTGCTTTTGACTGTATTGGCGACAATCATTGTGGGCCTGCCTGTCACTTCATCAGCTTCGTCGAACGCGTCTACTATCTGATTAATATTATGTCCGTCGATTTCGATTACATGCCAGCCGAATGCTCTCCACTTCTCGGCATGCGGATTCGTGTCGTATCGCTCGACAATCGGTCCCATCGCCTGAACCGTGTTCTTGTCCAGAATAGCTACGAGGTTGTCAAGCTCGTAGTAAGATGCGGTCATTGAAGCTTCCCAGATTTGTCCCTCGGCGATTTCACCGTCACCAAGAATACAAAAAACTGTATAATCCTTTTTATCGAGCCTTCCCGCCAGAGCCATGCCGCAGGCGACGCTGAGGCCCTGGCCGAGCGAGCCGGTATTTGCTTCCAGACCTGGCATTCTGACCATTTCGGGATGTCCCTGAAGTTTCGTGCCCAATTCCTTGAGCGTACTCAATTCTTCACGGGGAAAATACCCTAACTCAGCCAGAGCTGCGTACTGCGTCAGCACCGCGTGGCCTTTGCTGAGAACCAGCCTGTCTCTGTCAGGCCACTTGGGATCTTCGGGATTAATCCTCATTCTGTGGAAATACAAAACTGCAACAAGGTCAGCTATGGAGCATGAGCCGCCCAGGTGGCCCGGCTTGCCTGCACCTATCATCATTACAATTTCGTAGCGAAGCTTTTTCGCTATTTTTTCAAGCTCTTTTAATTTTTCAGTGGTAATCGGCATATCCATCTGTCTCCTAAAATTTGTCCGAGTTTTGCGAAAACACCAGATGATAACAGAAAGAAACCTGAATTACAATGATGTTCCTGCCTCCAGCGGATAAAAATGGAGAAAAATGTGCTGGCTTTTATATCTCAGTTGCGATAAGGTACATACATCTTATTTGTGCATATTTCACTGAACAAAGCATCTATGGAATTTGACAACATTATATTTGCATTCGGTATCACCCTGCTGGCCGGACTGGCAACCGGCTTGGGCAGCACGCTGGCTTTTTTCGCCAAGAGAACAAATACGAAAATTCTTTCATTCGCGCTCGGATTTTCCGCTGGTGTCATGATTTATGTCTCATTTGTCGAGATTTTCAATAAAGCCAGGGAAGACCTTATTGACAAGATAGGCCAGGTCTCAGGCTCGTGGATAACAGTTCTGGCATTTTTTGGAGGTATCGTGTTTATTGGGATTATCGACAGGCTGGTTCCGGAGTTCGAGAATCCTCACGAGGCGCATCGTGCGGAAGAAATGCAGGAAGCCGATCTTGCCGCAAAATTCCACAAGTTATACAGGATGGGGATGTTTGCGGCTATAGCTATCGCAATTCATAATTTTCCCGAGGGACTGGCGACTTTTATGAGCACCCTGAATAATACCAGGCTCGGAATAGCAATCGGCATCGCGATAGCAATTCATAACATTCCCGAAGGCATAGCTGTCTCAATTCCCATTTTCATTCTTTTCTGTCAGGACTTGCAGAGCCTCTCGGAGCATTGATCGGATTTACGATTTTGTACTGGATTTTCAGCGACGTCATATTCGGTATAGTTTTAGCCGCCGTTGCCGGAATTATGATATTTATCTCGCTTGACGAGCTTCTTCCCGCTGCAAGAGAATACGGCCATCACCACCTTGCCGCTTATGGTATGATTGCGGGAATGGCGGTAATGGCCGCAAGTCTGTTATTGCTTATTTAAACTTTATTACTAAAAAATGTTGGGTAGAATCCCACCCTACATTTCTAATTCGTAGTCTCAGGTTGTATCGACCTGGCTACCTTCTGAATGTCACCCATCGAAGAATCATACGGATACAAATAGTAGCTGTAAGCATATTTCTCAGTGCCCGGAAGAGTGAATTCCTCGTGCGTTCGCGCGCCCCAGCTATTATCGCCGCCAACGCCCATCTGCCTGTAGTCCAGGTTCAGGTATACATCATCGCGCTTGGGAATTTCATACCAGTGCTTCGGGCCCGGCCCGTCTATACTTGTTATGTCCTCTTCGGTATAATGCAAAGCGTTAACGCTCAACAAAGGCTCACCGACTGCCAGAAGACCAACGCCTTGTCCATTTGTCAAAGCGGCCCATCGAACATCGACCTTGTTCCCTGTTTCCTGTGGCTGCGAATAATCGAACGCCTGCTCATCAACTTTGCCCTGGTACAGGTCAACGCGTGCGTCAGATCTGTCCCAGTACGTTTCCTGAGGTCCTCGTCCGAGCCACTGGATTGTCTCGAAACCTGCAGGCATAGCCATTTTCATGCCGAACCTGGGAAGTTCTGCCAATCTGGGCTGCATTCCGCGACCAAAGCGGCGATTGGAGCGCCCACCACCCCGGTTGCGCGATCCTTGCATGGATTGTTGAGCCTGCGGATTACCCTCAGCTTGACCTTCTCCGCTTACGCGAATCGCACCATTGGCGTAAATTTTATAACTCAGAGCATACGTACCGTTGACATCCTCAATCCGCGCATTTACGGCAATATCAACTTCCTTCGGTGAAGGCTGTGTCACAGTGACATTCTGCGGCTTCCAGCTTTGCATTGCTGTCCGCCATACTGCACACCTGTTTTGCATTCCGTTTCCACGGTCGTTATCTGTCGGAGCACGCCAGAAGTCAGGCATGAGCGGCTCGGCAATAAGTTCCGTACCTTTGTAGTTCCACGATGTAAGGAAGCCTGAATTTCTGTCAATTGTAGCAGAGAAATCTGTGCCGTTGACGCTGATTTGATTCTCTCCATTGACCAACTGTAAAGAAGCCATCTGGCTCAAATTCACTTTCTCAGGAGCCATCTCAAACGGCATCTTGAACTGTTCCCATGCAATCTCATGTCCTTTCGGAGCCCAGGATTGTTCGTTTTTCAGCTTGAAACTAAGATCAAGGAAATACTCAACTCCCGGCTCGGCAGTGATTGTCAATAGTTCCCGATTGAATCACCTTGTCATCTGCGCCGAGGGTCCATGTACCGTCAACCAGATCGTTGATATTGGTAAAGAAGTAACCATTCTTAATCTCAAGCTGACCCTTCTCAAGGTCAACTGCTTTTACCTGTATGCTTTGGTAAACCTTTTTCATTTCAGCCAGACCCGGATGAGGTGTCCTGTCGCCTGAGACAAGGCCGTTACAGCAGAAGTTGTCATCTGAAGGTGTGCCTGCGGGTCCGAAATCTCCACCGAAAGCCCAGAATGTCTTATCGCCTGGTTTTACCTTCAGGAACTTGCCATTGCGGTTATCGACTATAGGCTGTCGCAATTCCTGGTCCACCCAGTCCCATACGAAGCCTCCCTGCAAATGCGGCAGGTTGTAAATCTGGTTCCAGTAGCTCCAGACGTCGCCATTGCTGTTTCCCATAGCGTGTGTATACTCGATTAAGATAAACGGACGCGTCTGTTCCTCTGACGCATATCGACCCAGTGTGCCCGGGCTGCTGTACATCGGACAAACAATATCTGTGTTCGGGCGATTTCCTGCTTCGCAGGAAGATACGAGCCTGGATGGGTCGCGCTGATG
>JARRRJ010000563.1:0-2905 GCA_037380865.1 Sedimentisphaerales bacterium | reverse complement strand
ATCTTATTCGCCGTGCATTTTTCTAAGAATAAGGAAGTTGATGAATTGAGAGAGGTAAATTACTAAAGTGAGATATTTTTAGCACGCCGGTCTGAGAATGGGTGTCCTTTTGCCTAATTGCAGGAGCTTCAGTTCTGCCCGGGTGAATAAATTTGACAAATGTCTGAAAAGTTCGTGTTGCTTCTTAGCTCAAAATTGATATAATTCTAAAAAAATTGAATGGGATGCCTCTCTGGTGTCCACGGAAATGAAAGAGTAACTGCAACTGAAGAAAGTAAGGAGTGAATTATGGCCCAGACCTATGTTTATCTATCTTTGTTTCCGGAGTCTCTCGTGGTCTCGATGCTCGAACCAAAGCAGTTTGGTACTTATCTTTCGGTAGGAACCCAGAAACGGGCGAGTGAGCATGCGATGTATTTCGATTTGACAGGGAAGGTTAAGAGCAGCTATTTCCAGCTTGAGAAAGCTATCAGGGACTGCCAGCCTCATCCCGACGGCCAGCCCAAGCATACCGTCTACGTTTCTACATATCGGGTGCTGGAGCATATCGATCTTGATAACTTAGGCAGTTTGTGGCTCTCGACGCGTGACGGACGTGTCCTCGAGTTGAAAAAGGCAAAACTGGAAGGTTCTATGCCGGGAAAATACCATTTGTACCAGGAACTTTGTCCCGTCCACCCGCTTATCACGAGCCTTCTCGATCCGAGAGATTTCTGCAAGTTCATAACGGATCCGGAGAAAACAGTCTCCGTTCCCAAAATCTGTTTTGTGGATATGGAGCTTCAGGGTCTTGCAAACGATCCTGAAAGCGAAGATGTTCAAAACCTGCCTTACAAGAATATCGAGCACATCCGTGACTGTCTCGATCAGCTCAAAAGCGGAAATAAGAACATAAAGACTGTAAACCGCATTCAGCCGCAATACGTGATGTACCGAGTCGTGAAGAGCGGATTCTTCGTAGGCTACCGCGAAGAAATTCTGTTTTATCCTTTCCCGTCTGCCGAAGAACTGGAAAGAGATCATCACGATTGGTGGCGTTCAGCAAATCTGCCTTAAGAAGTCTTGCTTTTTGTGTGCTGCGTTCTGCGTTATGCGTTATGTGACGCAGAGCATAGCACTTCTTTTTGGCAATAAGCTTGCATAGTCCCTTGAGTTATACTACTAATTTTGTATCAGGTGATTAATTTTCAGGCGGGACAGATAATTGCGAGGCATTTTGCACACCTTTCTCAACTTCTTCCTGGATAATTTCTTTTTCGATGTAGACAGGTCTTCCGGCTGCTCTGATTGCGGGCAGTTTATATGCAAACACAACTGCTCCCGCTATGCATATCGACCCTCCTATGGCAAGCGTCGCAGGTGCGCCGATTGAATTTGCAAGGCTTCCCGCCAGAAGACTGCCGAACGGCATAATACCCATAAAGGCAGTAACGTAAAGACTCATTAAGCGCCCTCTCATTTCATCGCTTACTATCGTCTGTAAAATAGTGTTAGATGAAGCCAGGTCCGGCCAGTAAAATCAGCACTGCCGAGAGCCATAGAGTTCTTGAAAAAGAAAATGCTATAAGTGATAAACCAAACAGGCTCACCGCAATAACTATCACCTTGCCCAGTCCCAGAACAGTTCTTCTCGATGCAAGGTAGATCGCTCCGATCAGTGCTCCTATGCCCGCGAAGCCCATCAGGAATCCGAGTGTTTTAGGTCCGCCATGAAGGATATCCTTAGCGAAAATCGGCATCAGTACCATGTATGGAAAAGCCGTGAGGCTCACAACAGACAATAGGAGAATGACATATTTTATAGGTGCAAATCCGAAGGCATACTGAAGGCCCTTTTTAAGCTGCTGCAGCGCAGGTGTTTTTGGGGGCGTGACACGCTGCGTGGTTTTCATCAGTAGGAGCGAAATGATAACAGCAAGGTAGCTGAATGAGTTTATGAGAAAACACATTCCCTCGCCGAAAGCCGCTACGACAAATCCCGCAAGCGTCGGACCCGCCAGCCTGGCAAAATTCACCATTGACGAGTTGAGCGCGATTGCGTTGCTTAAGTCTTCTTTATCGTCTATCATCTCAACAACAAAAGCTTGTCGTGTGGGCATATCCAGCGAATTGATTACTCCCAGGCATACATTGAGCGCCATTAAGAGCCATATTGTGATACTGCCGTTCAGCACAAGCATAGCCAGAATAAAAGCCTGAAGCATGGCAAGCACCTGGGTCAGAATCAGGAGTTTATGCCTGTTATATGTGTCTGCAACAACGCCGCCGAGCGGCGTAAGGAAAAGCGCCGGTATCTGGCCTGAGAAGGCGACCAGCCCGAGTATAAAAGCAGAATTCTTCAACTGGTACGCAAGCCATCCTATCGCGAGTCTCTGCATCCACGTGCCTACAAGGGAAAGGCTCTGACCCGTGAAAAACAGGCGATAGTTTCTGTATTTGAATGAACGAATTATGTGTTTCAGTTATGTGTCCCCCATCCTTGATCAATTTTGACTAAATGCTTTTTCCATGATCTTGTATAGCTCATCATCTGTCAGTTGTATCGGATTGCCTTTCATGCTGCTTGATCTACGTGCTTTATCGATAGCTGCCTGAAAATCATGCTCTTTCAGACCCAGTTTTCCAAGTGAAGGAATTTGCAGTGAAGAACATAAATTGTGTAACCATTCAACTGCATTAGCTGCTTGTGAATCCGGTTTGTTTGTCAGAATTTGTGCTATTATATTATAATGCTCTATAGCCTTCGAATCAGGTTCGCGCCTTTGCAGTGCTTGAATATTAATTTCCATCACATACGGAAGCAATGAAGCACAAATCGCTCCATGCGGCGCGGAAATCATTCCTCCCAAAGGACCTGCAAAGCCATGCACCGCTCCAAGTCCTGCGTTAGCCAAAGCTAATCCGC
>JARRRJ010000562.1:0-2666 GCA_037380865.1 Sedimentisphaerales bacterium | reverse complement strand
CATTTCTTGGGGTTTCATTGATTATACATAAGCCATTTTCATCTGTCACTCCGCATAGTTTTGTTGTGTACCAGATTCTTTCTGAGAATCCCGGGCTGATTATTCCTACTGGTACTCCTTCCAGAGATTTTCCATTTGTATCTTTGACTTCTATTTCGAGTTTAATATCTGGTCTGTGCGGTACGATATTGACAGAGTATTCTTTTTTGCCCGGCTCGAATTTTATCATCTCCTCTATCATACGATAATATACAAATTCATGGTCACGAGTTAATTCGTTTTCTTCCCAGTTACGAGGTTTTTCATCTGTTCGAATTTGCAATTCAAGGCCATTAACTTCAGGAATTCCTTTCAGCTCAAATTTACCTTCTGAATCTGTATAGAATTCTTCTATGTTAAGGTCACCAATCTCATCCGAGTCAATATCTATTTCAACTTCACGGCCTATTACAGGATTACCCTGATTGTCTATCACTGTGCCGCGAATTGTTACATCTGCTTCTAATAATACAAAATCATTTCCTTCATTCTGAAATATCTCTTTTGCGACTTGGACATAGTCATCAGCCTTTACTTCCAGCCTGGCACGATACCAAATATTTGGTATATTACCTAATTTGTAATAACCTTCATTATCTGTTATTGCAAAAGAGCCATATCTGACCTTTTTAACATTCTCGTTACTCAAAGATGATGCAATTTCTTTTTCTTTATCCGTTTGGCCGATACTATGTATCCAAATCTCGTTTTCACCAACTGAAACTTCCATTTGTTCCAACCGGACAATAGCATTTGTTACAGGCTGGCCCTGCCTGTTGGTTATTTGTCCGGAAATAATGCTGGCTGGCTGCATTTTAAGTACAATATCTTTTATTTCGGAAGGGTATTTATCATCATCACTTTTAAATATCATCGTCCCGGAGCTCTCAGGAATAAATTCTCGTAGTGTTGTTTCATTAAATAAGTAAATATCAACATCTCCACCTTGTTCTAATTTTGTTTTTCCATCGTCCGGAATAAACAAAGGACGAAGTTCCTGCCTTGGATTTCTTAATAATGTCCATGCAATATGATTTGGATCATCACTTTTTATCGCTCGGATAATTTTCATCCATTACCTTGCCACTTAACACTCTGGTTTCTATATTCGATATATCAGTGTAACCGTTAGGTATTATAAGTTCGAATATTTCTGAAGGAATCGATTCATAATCACAGGTATAATCAAATTTTATTAAAACTGTCTTTGTTTCTCGCTCGATTAGTTCGCTTAATCCTCTTATTGGTAAATTCTTATTGGGATCCACCCAAACATTATTAATTAATGTAACTCCTTCCTTAGTAATATATTCTTTTACTTCATAAACTATCAAACCATCATCATTTCCAATTGTTTTTATTTCAGTGGGATATTTTGTTGTTTCGCCACGCAAAACCTGAAGTAAAGGCCACTCAAACAGCTCATCTGATTCAGATTCAACTAATCTGGCAGTTTTTTCATGACGCAATAGCCATAGTTGCCTTGTCCCATTGACGATATGTGTTGAATCTTCATCTTCTGACCTGATTAGTTTACGATTTTTTACCCACAACTGGTATTTTGATGTCTCCCCAGTTGCATTAACACTTCTTTTACCTACTATATGAATATCATTAGCTGCTGTAAACTCTTTTTCAACTTCAGCCCAGGCTGAATTGCCATTAAAACCTTTGAGACCTAATATTATGGCAATGGTTATTACCGCAGCAGCCGCAAATTTTGTAACTGGATTCCTAATTATTATCCTCCCTATATTAAGCTTTCTTTGGGCTGCTAATACTCTGGAAAGCACTTCGTTATCCATTTTCGGATTTGTATTAACAGCGGCTTTTTCATATAACTTTTTTATTTCATCTTGTGGTTTCATTTTTTCATCTCACCATTCAATAATGAGCGCAATTTATTCAGGCCGTAACGATAGCGGCCCTGTACTGTATTGATTGACGCGTTCTGGATTTTTGCTATTTGTTTGAACGTCATATCGCCCTGCATATAAAGGGTAAGTACCTCGCGCTGCTCGTAAGGAATTTGCGCCAGCGCATTGTTTAAGATTTCCATTTCCTCGTTAAGTATAGCCCATTGCTCGGGTCTTTTAGACTGGCAAACGATATTTTTCGATTCGTCAATGTCCGAAGCCTCGTGCCTTTGCCTGTCGCGTTTTGTATTTCTAATGCGATTCGCAACACAAATTGTCAAATAGCTTTTAAGGTTTCCATTTATTCTTACAGTTGCGGCTGATTGCGCGAATGTTGTAAATACTTCTTCCACAATATCTTCTGCTGTATTTACATCATTTAGAAGAGCAATTGCCAGTTTCAGCAAATCATTTTTGTACTTTTCATAGATTCTGCACAGGGCATCCCTGTCGCCAAGTTTGAATTTCCATATTAACAGTTTGTCTTCCACCATTTAACGCGTCAACTCTCAGAAAGACCTTTCTTTATTATAACACACCTAAGCCGCATAGATTAGTATAACAAAATTTTTATTTAGAGTAAAAAACTATATAAATCCGTATTTTTCCCAAAAGCGCACGAAAAAGCCGAGCAAAACAAAGCCCGGCTAAAGGTTTATTTTTAATGATAGTTATTGTTTTTCGAAAGCTACGGGATCAAAAAAGGAAGGA
>JARRRJ010000561.1:0-2642 GCA_037380865.1 Sedimentisphaerales bacterium | reverse complement strand
TTGCCGGCGTCACAGGTCGATATAAGAAAGCCGGGCGACATAAGCAGGTTTATCGGCAAATCAGTCGATTGCAAAATCCTCAAGATCGACGAGGAGGGAAGAAACATTGTCATATCCAGGCGAAAACTCATCGAGGAGGAACGAAGAAGCAGCAAGGAAAAGATACTCTCCGAAATAGAAGTGGGTCAGCTCCGAAAAGGCGTTGTGAAGAATATCGCAGATTTCGGCGTATTCGTGGACCTCGGAGGCCTCGACGGCCTGCTCCATATCTCGGATTTAAGTTGGGGAAGAATCTCGCATCCCTCAGAAGTCGTACAGCTTGATCAGGAAATCGAGTGTGTTGTCGTCGCTGTCGATAAAGAGCACGAGAAAATCTCGCTCGGTCTCAAGCAGAAGACTGCCAGCCCGTGGGAAGATGTGGAACAACGCTACCCGGTCGGCGCAAAAGTGAAGGGCAAAGTCGTCAACGTAATGAGCTACGGCGTATTCGTCAGGCTCGAAGACGGAATCGAGGGACTGGTTCATATCAGCGAAATGAGCTGGACAAAACGCCTTGCGCATCCCAATGAAATAGTCAATCTCGGAGACGAAATCGAAGTAGTCGTCCTGAACGTGGACAAGGAAAAACAGGAAATTTCGCTCGGCCTCAAGCAGACCCAGACCAACCCATGGGCGATTGCGTCCCAGAAATATCCCGTCGGCGCTATTGTCACAGCGACTGTGCGAAGCCTGACAAACTTCGGTGCCTTCGTGGAAATCGAGCCCGGCATCGACGGCATGATACACATTTCCGACCTGAGCTGGACGAGAAAACACAGTCACCCGGGAGAAGCACTCCAGAAGAACCAGGAAGTCAAATGCGTAGTGCTCGAAGTCAACGAGGAAAAACGCCGAATCTCACTCGGAATCAAACAGATGACAGAAGACCCATGGATTCGCGCTATACCGGAAAAATACATCCCCGGCCACATCATCAAGGGCAAAGTTGCAAAACTGACGAATTTCGGCGCCTTTGTAGAACTGGAACCTGAGCTGGAGGGCCTCCTGCATATTTCCGAGCTTGCCGACCATAAAGTTGATAAGCCGCAGGATGTAGTCAAGGTAGGCGACGATGTGGAAGTCAAGATTCTGAAAGTTGATACTGACTCCAGAAAAATCGGCCTGAGCCTGCGAAGAGTTCAGTGGGCCGCGGAAGAAGAAGCCGCAGAGGAGCCCGCTCCCAGGAAGCACGTGCCGGAAGGCCCTGAAAAAGTCCTTTCCGACGCCGCACTTGAGAAGATAAAAAAAGCAAGGATGCAAAGCGAAGCCGAGAAGACCAAAGCTGCCCCGGAGAATGAGCAGACAGCAGCTGAAGAAAATGAAACCGCTCCGGAAGAACCTGTAATGAAGGAACAGGAAGCAGGCGAAGAGGCAGTTGAACAAAGCCCGGATCAGCCTCCGGAAAATAGCGATGACGAAAACCTCGCTGCTGAAGGAGAAACCGCCTGAGAATTCCGGCTGAATTTTTTATGCACTCTCTGAAAAACATGAAAAAGTCACAGGAATTTGCTTGACATAATATGGGCAATATAGTAAAAATAGGATAGTCTTATCGGAGAGTCCTTGTTTGGACTTGACGATGTTTTAGGAAATCCGCAGTTCCTGGGCAAATCACCTTACGTTAGGTGAAGGACAAAGACGGATTGAGGATGATTACTCGCCTGTGTTGCGCTGTAATCTCTGAAATCGCTTTTAGTGGATCATTCCACGGAAGAGTTTCCTGAAATAACAAGGGATATTTCTTACAGGCATAAGACCTGAGGCGTGGAAGATGTACCCTCTTCGAAGGTCGCCTTCCCGGCAAGTATGGTCTATGCTGAGTGTTTAATTCCAGACAATGCGTCAGCCGAAGAGAACCTGGTAGTAAGTCCGCCGCCAGGTCGGATGGAATGCCCCCAATGCGCGTCGAATGCCCCCGTCAAGTTTTTCTATTTCTTCTTTACACAATCTCTCTTTTGTGCTATCATAATTACAAATAAGGCGGCCATAAATTTATATTATAATTTTTAGTCATTATTATCATAATTCGTTTTAAGCTTTATTTTTCATACCAATCCCGCCTTAAAAAAGTACAGAGATTGTTTTTTGCTTATAAGTTTGCAGGCATGAGTCTGCAACGGCATTATAATTAATCGTTATTATAAAAAGGGATTGGAAAATGAAAACTCAAACACTTCTATTAACGTAGATTTCAGTTGTTCTCCTTTGCACGCAAGCAAACGCCAAAATCATATACGTAGATGACGACGCAGACGGAGCTAATGACGGCTCGAGCTGGCAAAACGCTTTTACTTATTTAAGGGGCCTTAACAACCGCGGAATTGGCTGAAACAGAAAAGCCACTGGAAATACGTGTTGCACAGGGGACTTATAAACCAAACCAGGGACTTATTCCAATCGTATCACCCGGCACACCCGAGCGTGGAGGACCTTCACCCGGAAAATGGCCGGCTGACGAAGGAAATTTAGCAGCATTTTCCTTGATTGACAATGTCGCCCTAAAAGGGGGTTATGCCGGAGTCGTCGCATCGGATCCAAATGCAAGAGATATTGAACTTTATGAGACTATTCTGAGTGGAGATTTAAACGGTGATGATATTGAG
>JARRRJ010000560.1:0-2543 GCA_037380865.1 Sedimentisphaerales bacterium | reverse complement strand
CACCCTGGTTGCAAAGACTATGGGCTACTCCGAGGGAAAGGAAAGGTTCCAGGATTATAGGAGACATAGATGTACAGCCTAATGGAGAACAAGTAATTACAGTTCCTGCCGGAGTGAAACTGAGTTTAACATTACATACCATTGAGATTCAATGGACCCATGTTACTTTTCAAAATATCAGGCTGGAGCAAGGTCAAATCTATGACCTGGGCTCAATTGAGCTACCTGAAACTTTTAAGGTAAATGTAAAGGTAGTAGATTCACATGAAAGACCGGTTCAGGGCGTGCGAGTAAGACAAGTTGAAAATAATGGCAATTATTATGGGCAGCAGTTGGTAACAGATGAAAATGGATATGTATCTTTACAGGTTGTTCCTTATTCAAGCGGGAAATTTGCTATTGTGTATTTGAATCGGGAAACGAGAGAGAATCTGAACGAAAGTGTTAATTATCAAGTGAGTGGCCCTGAAGATGCCGGAAAAGAATTCCTTCTGCAAATTTCCGATGAAATGCTTTACAGGATATTGAATCAGGGAGAGTGAATCCAAAAGATCCTATTTTTTTCTTTCGAGCAAAGCGTTTGCCAAGTGACGCAGAGTGTCGGCTTTTTTGCCGAATGGTTTCAGGGTTTCGATTGCTTCTTCGGTAATGTGTTTTTGAATTTCCTGTGCTTTTTCAATTCCGACGACGGCAGGGTACGTGCATTTTTTGGCTTTCGCATCTTTACCTGCGGTTTTTCCCAATTGCTCGCTCGTCGCGCTGACGTCCAGAATATCGTCAGTAATCTGAAAACACAGACCAATCTTCAGGCCAAATTCACACAGACTTTCGTACTGTTTCTTCGAGGCGCCGCCGCAGATAGCTCCCATCGCCGCGGCACATCGAAACAATTTGGCTGTCTTATTGGTATGAATGTATTCGAGAGTTTTCTTATCACAAACATTTTTTTCAGCAATCAAGTCGGCCATTTGCCCGCTGATCATGCCTGACGGTCCCGCGTTGTGTGCCAATTCACCGACAAGTTTTATAGCAGTACCGGCAGGCTCTATTTCTCGTGCGAGCACCTCGAAAGCAAGAGTCAATAACGCGTCGCCTGCAAGAATAGCTGTAGCTTCGTCGAATTCTTTGTGGCATGTCGGAGCGCCGCGCCTGAAATCATCATTATCTATTGCAGGTAAATCGTCGTGAACGAGCGAATAAGTATGCACGAGTTCAATCGCAGCGGAAGCCATCTCTACGTTATGGTCCGGCTTGTCCTTGAACATTTCGTAACACCAGAAGAGAAGAACAGAACGTATCCTCTTGCCCGGTGTTCCGAGCGTGTACCTGAGCGCTTCCTTCAACTTCTTATCGGCTTTCTGGAAATCCAGAATTCGCTTGAGGGAATAATTTACAGCCTGTGCTTTTCTGCGCAGGTAAATGTTGAAAGCTGTATCCTGCATGATTACTCACTTAAGTATTGCATTTTTAATGTTAAATTTATATATTCTCATAAACAATACTTATAAACTTTATTGTTTGCAAGCGGCAAATTGAAAAATGCTGGCTGAGAGCATGGGTGCTGAAATAATAAGTATCGATTCCATGAAGGTTTATCGCCGGATGGATATCGGTACGGCCAAACCTTCGAAAGAGGCTCGTGAGCATATCAAGTATCACCTGGTGGACGTTGTCGAGCCGAGTGAATCTTTCAGCGTCGGAGCTTTTTACGAGCAGGCTGCACAAGCTGTAAAGCAGATAAAGTCGAAAGGCAAGAAGGTCATAGCTGTAGGGGGGACCGCCTTATATATAAAAGCCTTACTCTCCGGGCTTTTCGAAGGCGCAGGAACAGATGAGACTATAAGAAAAGAGCTGCGGCAAAGGATAAAGGTCGAAGGCTCAGCAAAACTTCATGTCGAACTTTCGGACATAGACCCGGTTGCTGCAGAACGTATTAATCCTAATGACGCAAAGCGTATAATTCGTGCGCTCGAAGTATATCAACTTACAGGCAGGCCCATCTCAAGTTTTCAAAAGCAATGGGAAACACACTCGGGAGAGTTTGATTCGGAGCAGGCAGAGCACGGCTGGACCATTATCGGGCTTCGCAGAGAAAGGGAGGACACGAGCAGTCGGATTAACCAGAGAGTAAAAAAGATGATACTCGCAGGCCTGGTGGATGAGGTTAAATCGCTCCTGAGCGAAGAAAAGCCTTTGAGCAGGCAGGCAAAATGCGCGATAGGGTACGCTGAAATTATCGATTATCTCGATGGAAAAACAGATCTGAAAGAAGCGACTGAGCTCATCAAGAGAAATACGCGCAGATTCGCTAAAGGTCAGCGTACGTGGTTTAAGACGTTTAGAGACGTACACTGGCTCGATATCGAACGAGATGAACCTTACGAGAAAACTTTCCAGCGAGCAAAAACGCTATTAAGCGAAATCGGAGATTAGACAGCTAATAACTGTCTTTGTGCTCTCATAACTACTGCGGCTTCGCTCAGGACAATCTGCTTTATCAGGCTTGTCGGGACTTTCGTAATTTCCATATTAAAAATCCTGTC
>JARRRJ010000559.1:0-3001 GCA_037380865.1 Sedimentisphaerales bacterium | reverse complement strand
AAAGGTATCCTGAACTGCATCAGCGGCTCTTTCCCTGTTTGCAAGGATACGAAGGCAGACTCCATAAACCATAGGAGCATGCTGCTTGATAATTTGAGCAAAAGCTTCTGCTTCGCCGTTCTTAGAGAAACGTCTCAATAAAATAAATTCACTTTCCGCCATTTTTCAGGTCTCCATAATGTTATTATACCCGTTATTTGTTTTCTACACAAATATAAGGCGTTGCCGAGGAGAATATTATTCAAAAAAATTAAAGGAAATATTTTTTAAGTTTTATATTGATATATCGAAACATTTCGATATATTGATATGTATATTACAGGAGTTTAAGTTTATGGCAAAGAAAACTGAGCAAAAACTGGAATTGTTGCCTATCGAGGTTTTAGATCAAGCGTCGGATTGTCTAAGGGTCCTCGCACATCCTGTTCGTTTGAGGATGGTTGAAATTCTCATGCAGGGTAAATTTGCCGTGCACGAAATAGCACAAATGTGCGAGCTAAGCCCTAATCAGACTTGTGACCATTTGCGTCTGCTAAAGGGACACAGGCTGCTTGACAGTAAGCGGGATGGAAGGACGGTTTATTACAGTATCGCGGCACCGGAACTGGTTGGTATTGTCGGGTGTATCCGCAAAAATTGCAGGAAAAGATAGGAAATATATTAGAATTTGAGGTAGTTTAATGAAAATAGTGATAGTTGGTGGTGTTGCAGGCGGCGCTTCAGCCGCGGCGAGGGCAAGACGTCTCAACGAATCTGCCCGGATAACGATGTTCGAGCGCGGAGAGCATATTTCATTCGCAAATTGCGGGCTTCCGTATCATATCGGCGGCAAAATCGCTGAGCGTTCAAAACTTCTCATTCAGACGCCCGAGGCGATGAAGTCACGCTTCAATGTAGACGTATATGTGAGAACAGAAGTGATTAGCATAGACAGGCAGGCAAAGGAAGTGATTGTGCGCGATTTGACGCAGAATCGCGAGTATCGCCAGGCTTATGACAAGCTTGTCTTGAGTCCCGGCGCCGAACCTGTAAAGCCGAATATACCGGGAATCGACTCGAAAAACGTATTCACGCTCAGGTCCCTTGCTGATATGGACGCCATAAAGCACGTAATCGACCAAAACACTGAAGGAAGGGTCTTAATCGTAGGTGGCGGCTATATCGGTCTTGAGATGGCAGAGGCGCTGCGCCATCGCAAAATAGGCGTGACTCTGGCGGAGTTGGAAAAACAGGTTTTTGGCCCGATTGACCATGAAATGGCTTCCGCGGTAGGTATGCAGCTCAGACTGAACGGCGTAGATTTGCGGCTTGGTAATTCTGTGACAGCCATCGAAGAGGGCAATCCTCAGTTGCGTGTTCACCTGAGTTCGGGCGATACTGTTTTCTGTTCAACTGTCATATTAGCAGTAGGTGTAAGGCCCGACAGCAAGCTTGCAAAAGAAGCAGGTCTGACAATCGGCTCGCGCGGAGGTATTGTCGTGGACGAGCACATGCAAACGAGTGATCCTGATATTTTTGCAGTTGGAGATGCAGTTGAAGTGGAAGACTATGTGGGAGGTTTTGCAAGTCTGGTTCCACTCGCCGGACCATACAGGAAAACACAGGGAACAGGGATCTGCAAGGTATTCGACCTGGCAGTCGGAATGACTGGATTGAGTGAAAAAACACTCAAGAGACTCGGCAAACCTTATGATAAAGTCTATGTTCATCCCGCAAGTCATGCTACGTATTATCCCGGAGCAAGCCAGATTAGCCTGAAGCTGATTTTCGATCCCGAAAACGGTAAAGTATTAGGTGCACAAGCTACCGGCTCAGCCGGAGTTGACAAGCGAATCGATGTGCTCGCTACGGCCGTCCGCGCCGGTATGACTGTGCGTGACCTGGCGGATCTCGAGCTTGCATACGCGCCGCCCTACGGCTCTGCAAAAGACCCGATTAACTATGCCGGTTTCGTCGCTGCAAATGTGCTGGACGGGCATGCTAAAATTTGTCATGTCGAGGATGTTCTTGACCCGGCTGAAAAACAATTGCTTGTGGACGTACGAACGCGTGCGGAAGTGGAAGCCGGCACAATAAGCGGCGCGATCAATATCCCCGTGGATCAATTACGCAGCCGCTTAAGTGAATTGCCAAAGAATAAAGAATTATTAGTCTTCTGCCAAGTGGGTCTGCGAGGTTATATCGCCTGCAGGATTCTTTCCCAGAATGGTTTTAACTGCCGCAATTTGACAGGCGGATACAAAACATTCAAAGCGGCTGTCTCCGATGGCTCCGAACCGCTGAAACCACAGGCGAAAACTGAGATGAAAGACGATACAGGTGCTGTAAGCAGCGTTACAACAAATCAAAAAAAGGACAAAATTGAAACAGCGATACATATAGATGCAACTGCCCTGCAGTGTCCCGGACCGATCCTGCAGCTCAAAGAGGAATTGAACAAACTTGAAACCGGCCAGGCGGTGACAATTACAACCCGCGATCCGGGTTTTGCGACTGACATTCCAGCCTGGTGTCACAGCACAGGCAACGAGCTTGCAGATTTGATAAAGGATGATGGAACACTTAAAGCAACCATCGTAAAAAGGCAGGCAAAGACCTGTATTGTCAGTGACAAAACGCGAAAAAGCAAGACAATCATCGTATTCAGCAATGATTTCGACAGAGTGATGGCTTCGTTCATAATTGCCAATGGCGCTGCGTCGATGGATTCCGACGTAACAATGTTCTTTACCTTCTGGGGTTTGAACGTACTGCGCAAAAAATCTGCAGCGCCGGTTCGCAAAAACGTTATGGAAAAAATGTTCGCAATGATGATGCCGCAGGGTGCTTCCAAGCTAAGGCTCTCAAAAATGAATATGGGCGGACTTGGAACTGCAATGATGAAAGGTGTCATGCAGCAAAAGAATGTTTCATCCCTCGAAACACTTATCGATAAAGCGAAGGCTTCAGGTATCAAGCTTGTAGCCTGCACGATGTCAATGGATATAATGGGTATTAAGAA
>JARRRJ010000558.1:1708-2955 GCA_037380865.1 Sedimentisphaerales bacterium | reverse complement strand
TTTTGCGGCAAATAGAATTGATTCTAGAGTTGTAGATCTTGCAGTATCTAAGGCGGATGGATCAGACACCCAAGTGATACTAACCCTTAACTCAGCTTATTATAATAGTTATATCTGGTCAATCTCTTGGTCGTGGGATAATGAATATATCATGTTCTCTTATGCTTATGATGATATAGAAAATAATGATGTATTTATTGTTTGCACGATACATTGGTCAGGAAGTGATTTTGTTATTGGTCCGGGTCCAGATAGAAGCTATTGTCAATATGAACCAACGGTTAGCAGTAAGAGGTATGCCTACATTGCTAACGGAAGTCCTCTTAATCAAAGCACAGAATTACGTGTCTCAAATCTTGACGGTACTAACGATGTTTTATGGCAGAAGCGTAAAGGTGTAATCGCTGGTTTTCGTAATATTGCCTGGAACAGTCCTAATTCAATTTATACAATAATACGTGATTGGTCAGAATATCCTAATAGAGAAGTATTAATTCGATTTAATAGATCTGGAGCTAATACAACGTATACCCTAATTTCCTACTCCGATGTTGGAGCTGAATTATGGACCCCCACTGTATCACCCGATAGAGAATATCTTTATAATGCAGAAATAACAAGTATCTCAACAATGTATTTAGTAAAACTGACGCCTACAGTTTCTGTTGAACCAAAGGGTGTTGGTTTTTATCCCAATTGGAGGCAAAACATTCCTGCTGTTCAGCTCCCCGGACCCCCTCCTTTGGCATCTCCCGTAAATGGAAGCATCTTAAATGATACAAATATTGAATTTAAATGGGATAGTATTTTGAATGTTTCTGAATATCAGATCCAAGTTGATAATAATTTGGATTTTACGTCTCCTGAAATATCAGATCAAATTAATATTAATCATTATAATGTTTTAGTTAACTCACAAAATACAAAATATTATTGGAGAGTTCGTGCTATGAATCCTGATGGTTGGGGGGACTGGAGTGATATATGGAACTTTTCGATCGAGATCACTTCTATTTCAAAACTAACAGATGTAGTGCCGAATCAATATAAATTATATCAAAACTACCCAAATCCTTTTAATCCATTAACAATTATTCGTTATGCTATACCAAGGAGCGGAAACGTTAGTATAATTCTTTATGATTTGTTGGGTACTAAAATAAAGGTATTAGTAGATGGATATCATTCAGCCGGTATGTATATAACAGAATTTAGGCCTACCAGTATTACTTCGGGAATATATTTAT
>JARRRJ010000558.1:0-1696 GCA_037380865.1 Sedimentisphaerales bacterium | reverse complement strand
TTTTCTTCAATGCTAATTCTAGCAGTAATTTTATTTTCTAACTTGTTATATTCTCAAGATCACGGAATATTTGGATTAAGAGGTGGACTTGGTACAGATATAGACTTGGGTTTGGGATATGGTGCAGGTATTAATTATTTGTTGCCAAAAACAAATGTAGAATTGGCTGTTGTATTATTTGGACACCATTCAACAGAAACAACCGAAGAATATTACACTTATGATGAAACCACTGATTTATTCATATTTGGAGTAATGGGGAATTATTTGATTGGGTATAATCGTAATGAACCGGGAGCTTATGGTATAGTTGGATTCGGATTTAGTGCGATAAGTGTTGATTGGGAGGAGACAAGCTCTGGTGATGTAAGTTTGGGAACTCCTCTTCCAAACGGAGGCAGTAAACAATCTGATTCAGCTACGGGAGGCGGCTCAGTTTTTAATGTGGGTGGTGGATATTCTTTCGGCCAGATAAATTTACGTGCAGAATTTCCAGTAATACTAATTTTTGGTGCTCCGGGAGGAGCATCGAGTGTTGTACCAACATTTATGGTTACGTTTGGGTATAATTTTTAGAAAGAACAATTTATGCTTAACAATATTCATTCGGTTAACTTTATTTAATTTGATTAGTTTGATTGCATAATTTAAACCAACAAATCTTTCAATCTGAGTCTATGTCTTCAGATTATTTGCTGGTGAGTATTCTGCGACAAAAAAATGATCTTCTTAAAATGAAAATAATTTATCCCCAAAATATAGGAGATATAATTATGTTAAAATATCTGCTATACATATTGATTATATTGTTCACAATCGATTGTCATAAGGACAATACTTCTGAACCCAGTATAACAAAGGATCCGTCTCTTGTAGGGAGATGGGTATTAGTAAGCCTAAAAATAGATACCAGCTATTTTAATCCAAATGATTTTGAAAATATGATAGCCAGGATCGAATTTAAATCTGATGGTACAGGTAATATTTGGCTTGAAAATTATGGAACTCCAGATAAAACTATAGCAATTTTATGGAGTACATCTGGAAATGTTTTGAAAATTGAAGGTGAGGATGATTCAAACTATGCTTTATATGGTAGTACATTAATAATTTCATATCTTGATTATAGCATTCATTATGAACTCACTTACGGGAAACAGACTTGAAATTCAAATATTTCTTAAGCAAAAGAATATCATGCTAAATTAAAAAGAGGATTACACCATGAACCTAAAAGCATTATTTATCATTACATCCATAATTACTTTTCTGTTCGGTATTTTATTTGTAATTATACCGTGGTTTGTATATTCGCTATATGGTATCGAATCAAATCCAATGTTAAATTATATGGGAGAACTTTTTGGAGCTGCGCTAATTGCATTTGGATTAATTTCCTGGCAATCACGGAATGTTTCCGATGTTAATGCTCTGAAAGTCATTACATTATCTTTTTTCATTGCTGATGGAATAGGATTTATAATTGCTCTTGTTGGTCAAATCAATGATGTGGTAAATGCTTTAGGCTGGCTGACAATAGTAATTTATTTATTTCTATCGGCAGGATTTGGTTACTTTAGATTTTCCAGATCAGCTTGATATATTTTAAAATATTATACTACGACTTAGAAGTTCTGTAAGCAACAATGCTGCCCCCTCGATTCCGGGTACATGGAGAGCTTTGGTTGTAGACTAT
>JARRRJ010000557.1:0-2533 GCA_037380865.1 Sedimentisphaerales bacterium | reverse complement strand
TTCGCTTCTGGTCCTGGGGTCCCTCAGGAAAATGCCTCGAAGCGCGGAAGTAACCATAAACGAGCCCGGTTTTTTTATACCGCGTATTGTCATACAGCTATGCGAGGCTTCAAGCACGACTGCGACACCCTGCGGCTTGAGCTTATTCATTATGAAATCCGCTATCTGGTAAGTCAGCTTTTCTTGCGTCTGGAGCCTGTGCGCAAAGGCATCAACAATACGCGCGAGCTTGCTGACTCCAAGTATCATGCCGGATGGAATATAAGCAACGTGGGCTGAACCAATAAAGGGCATTATGTGATGCTCTCACATACTGTAGAACGGTATATCGCGCAGCAAGACTATTTCGCTGTAATCCTCTGTAAAAACACTTTTGAGGTGGACCTCGGGATTCTGATGCATTCCTCCCAGGAGCTCAGTGTACATTTTCGCAACGCGCTGCGGTGTTAGCCGCAGACCTTCCCGCTCGATGTCCTCACCTACAGCGATAAGAATCTCCCTTACTGCCTTTTCAATTCTTTCGGTGTCAATTTTTTTACTTTGCTTGCTCATTATCCTAAAATGCTTTCTTCGATATAAGTCATTTCTTATTTGCGATGTTGGTCAGGTAGGTAGTCAGCAGGCGTACTCCGAACCCGGCGGAGCCTTCGGCCGCATAATCCACGGGGCTATTGACCATGTCCACACCTGCCATATCCAGATGTGCCCATTTTGCCTTTCCGATGAATTGTCTGAGAAACGCCGCCGCTGTACAGGCACCGCCCCATCTGGACCCGATGTTTTTCAGGTCAGCGATTTTGCTCTTCATTTCCTCAGCATATTCATCACCGCTGGGCATCGCCCAGACCTTTTCGCCGCTCTCTTCAGACGCTTTCTGAAGCTGCTTTATCAACTCGTCGTCATTTCCCATCAGGCCGGCCATATATTTTCCAAGCGCGACCATACACGCGCCTGTCAACGTCGCTATATCGATAATAATATCGCACTTCTGCTTTGCTGCGTAAGCGAGAGCATCGCAGAGTATCATCCTTCCTTCAGCGTCGGTGTTCTGGACTTCGACTGTTTTCCCGCTGAATGTCGTGACAATATCACCAGGTCTGTAACTCGAGCCGCTCGGAAGATTTTCTGCAGATGGGATCAGTCCGCAAACATTAAGGGGCAAATCCAGTTCCGATACTGCCTTCATAGTGGCAAGGATCGCGATTCCGCCAGACTTGTCGAATTTCATTTCATCCATATTAGCTGAAGGTTTGATGCTTATGCCGCCGGAATCGAAAGTTATCGCTTTGCCTACGATAGCGATGGTCGGAAGGCTGCTCGCTTTTTTTGCAGTCGTCTTGTTTTTAAGGACGATAAACACAGGTCTGTGAATTGATCCGGAGCCGACCGCCATTATGCCGCCCATTCCTTTTGCTATCAGTTGTTTCTCGTCGAAAACTGTACAGGTCAAATTCTTCGATTTGCGTGCAAGCTCTCTTGCCTCTTCTGCAATCTTTTCAGGATAGATTATATTCCCCGGCCTGTTCGCGATTGTTCGCCCGTAGCATTGCTCTACCTGCAGCAAGTTCAGTCTTCCGTCTTCGCTTTCTGTGATGAATTCGTCATACCTATAGCTGCCATAGTATGTTCCCTCGGCGTAAACCTGCCCTACTGATGACAAATCAAAGCGCTTGTCCAAAGCATTATGCAGCGCAAAGCTCAGCGTCTTTGCTTTCATATCGACTGCTTTTTTTGCCGCGCTCGCCGTCGCTTTGCGAATCGTATCAAGTGTCGCCTTTTGTTTTTCGCCCAAACCAACGAGCATAACTCTCTTTGCGCCTATTTTTTCGTTTCCGTAAATTATTGCGTTGGCACGCTCTTTGGCTTTGAAGTCACCTGTTTTAAGCAGACGCTCTATTGCACCGCCGAGCTTGTCATTGAGCATAGAATTTACCGAATCGAGTTTCGGAACATCGGAAAACAATCCGACAGCGAGAATATCTGTTCTACATTTGCTTAGATCGACCTTCCTTGTTTTCAATTCGACCTGTATTATCTCCTTCATTTTAAACCCCTTTTCTTTTAATCCTTGTTTTTGTTATGGCTCGTTTTTGCTCTGTATCTCAGGTAACTTTCGATAAACCCTTCGATGTCACCATCAAGCACAGCATCGACGTTTCCGGTTTGATAGTCTGTCCTGTGGTCCTTCACCATCTGGTAAGGCTGTAAGACATAGCTTCGTATCTGGTTGCCCCATGCGATCTCACCCTTTTGGCCGTATAGCTTTGCAAGTTCGGCGTCACGTTTCTGCTGCTCGAGCATGTAGAGTTTGGCCTGGAGAAACTTCATCGCCTGCGCCCTGTTTTTATGCTGGCTTCTTTCGTTCTGACATTGCACAACAATCCCTGTAGGAAGATGCGTAATCCTAACCGCCGAACTGGTCTTATTCCCGTGCTGACCGCCGGCGCCGCTGGCACGATAAAAATCTATTCTCAAATCATCGTCATTTATTTCTATATCTATATCGTCATCGAATTCTGGAACACAATCCACC
>JARRRJ010000556.1:0-5140 GCA_037380865.1 Sedimentisphaerales bacterium | reverse complement strand
ATATCGGCAATGAACTGCTGGGTAGACGGCATGGCATTGATGGCGAACTACGCCCAGAAGAATTTTGGGCGGTTAAGGATATTAACTTTGAACTCAAGCGTGGCGAATGCCTGGGACTGATAGGGCATAACGGTGCAGGCAAGACTACCCTGTAGAAAATGCTGAACGGCCTGATTAAGCCCGATCAGGGCCGCATCGAAATGCGCGGTAAAGTGGGTGCACTGATTGCTCTTGGCGCCGGATTCAATCCCATCCTGACCGGACGCGAGAATACATATGTGAATGCTGCCGTGCTTGGCATGAGCAAACAATATGTCGACAGCAAGATAGACGAGATCATCGATTTTGCTGAAATCCGAAATTTCATCGATGCGCCAGTGCAGTCCTACAGCTCTGGTATGAATGTGCGTCTCGGCTTCGCCATCGCCGCTGTCCTGATTGAACCGGACATTCTGTTTCTTGACGAAGTGCTTGCGGTCGGTGATATCAGTTTTATCGTCAAATGTCTCAATACTGTCAGGCAGATAACGAACAAAGCAGCGGTAGTGTTTGTTTCTCACAACATGCAGCATATTTCCCGGTTTTGCACACGAATAATGGTAATGAATCATGGAATAGTCATGCAGGACAGCACAAACCTTGCTGAGGGAATCGACCAATATTACGCTCTAATAAACCACAACAAACTGAATTCCGGTACTGGAGGTGCTGAAATTCTCAGTGTGGAATTACGGGTAAATAATCAAAGCATGGAAGACATTGAGCCCACCATACCACATGGTGCAGTCCTGAGTTACCGTATGAAACTGCGCATTGGTGGTTCTCGGGCGAATGTAAACATTTTCTTTAATCTAATAGATGCAGCAATGGATATTGTAACTACAATGCCACTGCACAACTCAGAAGGTGCCTTGAACAACTTCGCTAGTGGGACGATGGAAATAGAGATGGAAATGGGGGTTGTAGAACTGGCTTCTGGAAAATACAGTTTTATTATCGGAGTGGTGGACGCAACTACGGGGGAAATACTTTCGCGTGTACAGGGCGTTACCCCGTTTAGGGTTATTTCCAATAAGGTCTATGGAGGTAAGTTGGTGAAGTATGTAGTGCCAAGGAAAATCGAGGTGCTAGCACAATCATAATGAAATACTTTACTAAAGGAAATTGTATTCCAGCGCGCATAACAAATGAAAATGAATGATTAGTAACGAGAATATTTCATGGCAATAAACGAATGGATAAATAAAATTGCTAATGACCCGTTAAACGCTAGTTTTCATCTACAATATGCGAATTTTGCGTCAAAAAATCACATGCCGTATTTGGCATATGCAGAGTTGAAGACCGCATATTTTCTTGGTGGAAATCAAGAGCAAAAGGAGAATCAAAAATCCGAATATTTCAAGGCATTGCCTAATCGTATTGAATTGAGTCATAACCACTATGCGCGTAACGTATCGTTGGCATCAGAAATAATTTCAAAGGCGATGAGCGATAAGATTACACCTTCAATTTTGGATGTCGGTGGCGGACAAGGACATCTTGCTGCGTTCCTTCCGGAAAATTATAAATATTGCCTGGCCGAACCTTCAATAAATGGCATTTCAGGACTCAACTTGCCTTTCCCCGACCATTCATTCGATTACGTTGTTTCATGCCATGTTCTTGAACATATCCCTTTAGGAAATCGCGAATATCCAAACGAGAGATCCATGCTTATTTATGAACTTACGCGTGGTGAATGGGCTAAGGAGCACTTGGAATGTATCTTTCCTCAAATTGACGATATTAAAGGTTATGCTAAAAAATGTGGGTTGGATTTCAATGTAAAGCCAAATGGAAACTTAACAACTGGTTTTGCGTGTGTGTTCGTTGATTATTTTGCTAATCAAGCAGGATTACAAAATGACTGGAAAAAACTAAATTCATTTTTCAATGAAAAATATACAAATGTATTTGATCAAGGTAATAACTTTAGTGCTTATTTGATTTATTTACGACAACGCTAATCATTTAATGAAATATTAAGTAAATTAAATGCTGGAAATATAGTGTTTAGACATAACATTTTGCATGAGAAGACATTTTATGATTAAGGAAAACTTTTCGTTTGATAAAGTTCATCCCAAGATCAGAGCCCCGGATGTTTCTGTGGGAGCAGCTAAAGCAAATTGTCCATGGTATCGTTAAATTATAAGGGCAAAGCAAAAGTATGTAGTGGTCGTGTCCTGAGTGCCGATAACTAAAAAGGAAAAGAATCTTTTAGGCTTGAGTCTGGAGAAGTCGCTACTTATCGTTGGAGTATGCTCCCAAGAACGAATGCCTGAAATGGTTGCAACCGAAATTAAACGTTAAGGAATAAGCACGGGCAGCCATGAGAGCAGTTCTGGAGTGCAATGGAATCTCAAGGGTGCTAATGCCATCATATATTTGCGACTCGATAATTATGGCTGCTAAACAAGCCAATGTCGAAGTTGAGCTCTACGATATTGATGAAACCTTTTATCCAAAGGAACTCCCTGTAGAGATCCCGCGGGATTGTGCAGTTGTATATGTCAATTATTTTGGCTTGTGTCACGACAATATTTTGCGCCTGCTTAGTAAAATACCAGGAGACAGTCTGATAATTGACAATAGTCAGGCGTTGTTTGACCAGCCTACCGCCGTACTTGCTTCGATTTATTCTCCGAGGAAATTTGTTGGGCTGCCGGATGGAGGGCTGCTGATGGCGTCACCAGGGCTGAATATTTCACCTCCTGTTGAAGAGGATCAGGGTTCGTTCGATCGTATGAGGTATTTACTTGTTCGCATGGCGTATTCTGCTAGGGCAGGCTATGCAGCTTTTAACAAAGCTAGAAATTCATTAAGTGATCTCCCGCCATTGGCAATGTCGAAATTAACTCGGCGACTAATGAGAAGTATACGATGGAATGAGGTGGCTAAGAGACGTAGAGAAAACTATAAGACTATGGCGGCAATATTAGATGCAGAAAATAATCTGCAGTGGTCATTGGGGAAAAAAGATGTTCCATTATGTTATCCGTTTATGTCGAAAAACTGCGAAGCAAAAAGCATCAAGGATGAGCTTGCTGAGCGTAATATATTTTCTGCTGTTTATTGGCCTGATGTTTTTCCGAGGCTTAAAGCGGGCACGATTGAGGCTGCACTACTTAACCATACGTTATTCCTACCTATTGATCAGCGAATGAATCAGATGCAAGTAAAGGAAGTGTGCAAAGCAGTATTAGAAATGACGCAAGTCGTTAGATGAAAATTAAATAATTACCGGATGAGTAATCTTAATGAGCAGTGGTGAATCACCTTATTCTAAGTTCAGCTATGACGAACACGCCAAAACTTGCGCGCCTGATGACTTTTTGGGGCAAGTCAGGAGAACGGTAAATGGTGAGCCACTTTCAGATGAACATATCTCAGAGTATCTGATAGGCGTTGCAAAGAAGAATTTTGAGAAATTACCGGAATACCAATTCACCGCAGAAGGAGTGGTTGAATATATACGTCAAGAAAAGCAGGCAGAAAGGTTTACGAAGATGCTTTGCTATGCAGGATTTCAATATTTCCGAGATCATGAAGTTGAGGAGATTTTTGATACAATTCTTAATAAATTCCACAACGTCAAAAATATTTTTATTGGCAATTTGCCTGACAGGGCGCGAGCATATGAATTTTATAAATCGAGAATACCCAGCGGAGAGGAATTATCAGATCCACAGACGGCAATAGGTGTATGGCGAAATAAAGATGAATTTAAGCGACTTGCCAACAGGGCTGGTTGGGCTGTGGAGTTTACGATTATGCCTGATGGGTTTCACGCCTCGTACTATCGCTATGATGCTTTCCTTAGCAGGCAGGACTAACAGTTTTGGATGACAAATACGTGCCCGCATGCGGATGGAAGGCGTGGAGGGTAAATATATTATGAACAATACCGATAGCGAAAATATACAAATAGGCTGGGTATCTGGTATGCCACGGTCGGGCACAACATGGTTATCCCAAATATTTGCTTCCTCACCGGATGTCAGATTGAAATTTTGTCCATTGTTTTCGTATGAATTTAAAAATGCATTAAACGAGCTAAGTTCTGCAGAAGAATGGAAGAGCCTTTTTAAGGCTGTGTATCAGACAAGGTCTGAATATCTGGATCAAGATTATTTGCGCAATGAAGGGCTGGTACCATCATTTCCTGAAAAAAATGACAACCCGCACCACCTTATCATCAAGTCGACCAGATTTCATAACCTGATTCCGCATCTATTGCAGCTGGATGAGGAAATACGCTTTATATATCTTGTGCGAAATCCGTGCGCGACGATTTATTCATGGTTAACTAGTCCATATGAGTTCCCTGTGGATGCTGATCCGATGACAGAGTGGCGAACCGGTAGCTGCCGCAAAAAAGGGCCTGGTGAATTTTGGGGGTTTGATGATTGGAAAAAGATTACCTTGCAAGCTCTGGAACTTTCAAACCTCTATCCTGGCCGGTTCAAAATACAGCGATATGAGGATTTGGTGTGCGACACAGAAAAATGTACAAAGGACATGTTTGATTTTTTTGGTGTTTCATATGATAAGCAGACAGATAATTTTATTGAGCTATCACAAAGCAGACATGACAAAAACCGGCGTTCTGTTTTTAAACAGCAGGATTTTAAAAATGAATGGCAGGTTAATCTTGATTCCTCAATAGTGTCTGCTTGTATCGGAGAGCTGGTTGGTACGGAGTTGGAGCAGTTTTTGAAAGAAGACTAGCGTCCATAATTAGTTTGCAAAGACCACGACCAAATGATTAAAGAAGGTAATATAAAAAACCTGGCGATTTTCGGCAAAGAGAAATTATTCTCGGTGCCGAAGTCCACCTCGAATCTACTGCGGCCAGATATTGAAAAGTTTTTCGGTTATTCTAGGATGTTTTTCGAGCAGGAGCAGTATACAAACAACGGACCAGTCAACAAATTGCTGGAAAAACGTCTTGCCGGATTTCACCAGACAAAATATTGCGTTACATTTTCAAGTGGTTTCTGGGCGCTTGTTCTGGCCATTCGTGTCCTGGCGTTGAAGGGAAAGACTGAAATAATTATGCCTTCTTTGACATACCGGAGAATGTCGGATATGGCGG
>JARRRJ010000555.1:0-2507 GCA_037380865.1 Sedimentisphaerales bacterium | reverse complement strand
TGCAGTACAATCGCAGGCGAAGGATTGTCCTTACCGGGAGTATTGAGAATGTTTCTATCAATTATCTCACCCCATGGACCTTGCGGCATATTGACCGGTTTATAGGCTGTAGAGACTATGTTATCGCGAAAGATGTCATGGCTGTTCCTGTACCAGACGTGAGGATGGTACGTTCCGTCAATATCACCCAGAATGATATTGTTTTCGACAACGCGATTGTAGCCTTCACGATTCGTCAGTCCGCCGTTAAGCAGAAGGTTATTGAATATGTGGTAGTTAGAAGAACCATCATCGAGGTCGATATCCCAACCGTGATCACATCGCCAGCGAGAGTTGGCTATCGTTATGGGCTTGATTACATCCAAGAGCGGCAGGTCCGGATTAGCGGCAACACGATTGCCCGTAGCATTTGTAGATGGAAGCCAGTAAGGGTCACGTCCCCATGAATTGAAACTCCCGTGATCACCGGTTTCCTTAAAAGTATCGAAAACATCACAATATTCGATTATATGGCCTCCCCAGCGGCCGTCGCAAATGTTGATGCCGGCTCGCGGGACATCGTAAATTGAACAATGGCTAACAGTAATTGACATTGACATGGAAATCTGTATGGGTGCAGTTTGTTTTTCAAATCGGCCGGTCCGATATATCAGACAATCATTCACAAGACAATCAGCGGGGTAGTCGTCTGTCTTTGGTCCCGGTGTCCGGTCGATATTTTCTACGGGCTGGGTCTGTCCATACTGGAATAACGGGTTGCGGACCGCATCGGGACTTCCAACAAAAGCAACTCCGTTTGCGCCGGCTTCAGAGATAATGGAATCCTTAATTGTGATGCGTCGATTATACTTGTTGACAAAGACAGCACTGCCGCCAACCTGGTCGATGGCAGCTCCTTCAATTGTACAATCTTCGGCACCGTTGAAAAAAATCGCGCCGCCGCGATAAGTTGTCCAGTCACTGCGCAGCAAAGGCTCTTTGTTATCCATAAATGTTCGTGCAGTATGGCGGAATGTTATTCCACGGAGTGTGACGAAACGGACGGGTTTCTGCTGGGTACCGCGGAACTCGATAAGATGACGCAAACGGACTATTTCGACAGATGCTGTATCGAGGTTTATGTCGGAAGGGGGATAAAAATAAAGTGTTGATGTTTTGCTATTGAGGAACCATTCCCCAGGCGCATCCAGTTCCTCGAAGATATTCTCAACAAAGCGATATTGGCGATGAGGCTGACTGCGACGATTGTTTTTCCAGCCGCCGACATAGGTCAGGTTGGCCTGAGCATCTTTGCCGGTTATAAGATAGTGCATGTCACCCCAGAGAGCAGAGTGCATAGCATGCATGAAACCACCGTCTGGATCCGACCAGCGCGAAGCGCGAGAGGCGCTGAACGCATCGGAAGCAGTACCATTGAACTGCGCGGCATTGGGATCAAAATTAGGATATCGAGCCATGGCCTGACGCTTTTCGTTGATAAATAGCTGATCCGCGGCCGTACCTAGTGGAACCGCCGCTTGCATTATTCCGTTCTTGTAGTGAGACCAAACCAGTTTGAGTTTGTGACCGCCGCTGATAACGGGAGTTTGACCTGTCATTGCAGTATAAGTGACAGGAGAGTCTTCTGTTCCTGAATCAAGAGAAGTCCGTTCGGTTTGCGACAACTTGCTTGGCGTGGTCCAGCGAAGCAAACGGACGCTCAAAGGTACCAGGATTTATGTCATTTCCATCGGGTGAGACATAAAACTCAACCTTTGCGTAGGTGGAGGAACAAAACAGATACAGGATAATTCCGATAAGTGCGCAAGAAATCGCAGATTCTTCTTTGTTCACCATTTCAGAGATTCTCCTTAATCTTTATTATTACTGTTATTCATTATTCTTAATTCTTGCTTTGATATGAAAAGCGCCTGGGACTGGAGTATTGGAGGCAACATATAAATAACCCCCGCCGCAACCGGAATACATAGCGCCAGGATACATGGACTTATAATGCTTCAGTAACGACACAAGGTCTGTTTCAATTGTATGATGACGAACTGTGCCAGGCAAAATTTGTTCCCAGCATGACATGCACTCATTCATCGATTCGCCAAGAGCTTTAATATCATGTGAAATTATAGCGTCATAACACATCTTTCCCGAGTCGCCAAGACGCTCTATCCAGTCAGGATGCAGATTCTTCGTTTCGAGGGGATTGTACCCTTCAGGACGCGACGCAACAGGCAGAATATTTATTACGCTCTCCAGCCATGAAGCAGTCTGCCAATCGTTGTTCGATTCGATATGTACAGGGAAAATTCCGTCCCTCTGGGTAAAATCGTAATCCAGCCTGTTTATGCCGGGATAGATAAGTCCAATCATATCCTGAGAGCCGGAAGGCTCGGTTTTATCTCCATTCTCAGCTTTGTATAGTTCCTGCACAAGTTCATCAGGATTACCATCGGGAATACCATCTCTCCAGAGCTTTAAAGCAATGTTACGAGTGCCGGTACAAATCCCGGCTC
>JARRRJ010000554.1:0-3046 GCA_037380865.1 Sedimentisphaerales bacterium | reverse complement strand
GCTCACCGACCGGCATCGAACTGCCCGGCGAAGTCGAAGGTCTCATGCGCCCTCTCGATCAGTGGACAGGTTACAGTGTGACGCGAATTCCCTACGGCTATGAAATCAATGTCACTGCAATGCAGATGATTCGCGCGTACTGTATTCTCGCCAACGGCGGCAGGCTCGTACGGCCTTACCTGGTAAAAGCTATTGTCGATAACAACGGTGACATCGTCCAGATTAAGCGTCCCACACCGCCTGTAGGTTACATCATAAAACCCGAAGTTGCCAAATGGCTTGTAAACGACGTACTGGTAGGAGTAGTCAACGAAAGAGATAACGGCGGCACTGGATGGCGAGCAAAACTGGACAAATGGCAGGTATTCGGAAAAACAGGCACAGCAAACATCGCAAAAGTTGGCGAAAAAGGTTACGAAGACAATAATATCGCGTCCTTCGTAGCAGGAGCGCCGGTCGAAGACCCTGCCATAGTAGTCCTGGTCTCAATTCGCAGACCTAAAGGTAACCTCAACAGCGGCGGTGTAGTAGCTTCCCCTGTAGCAGGCCGCATAATCGAAAGAACCCTAACCTACCTCGGCGTTGCACCCACACTAAAACAAGTCGCAAAGAAAAGATAATGGATTAGTTAATTAAGTCGATGAGCAAAATTCTCTAATCCCCTAATCCTCTAATACGCTCTTACCCTAATCCCAAAACCTCCGGATTTATCGGTAACGAAATATCATCCCGTGTGCCTTCTTTACCATCTGGACCGGGAGAGACTATTTTCTTGTTCTCAATGTTGATAATATATTCATCACTGTAAGCGCGAGCCTTTAAGTCCACTTCTTGTCCAAGTCTTTTGTTTAATACGATTTTTAACAGGTCGGCATGTATCTGCAATTTTGTTTTTACTGATATTATTTTTTCAAGTGCCGGCACAATCGTTTCAAGTAAAAAATCACCTACAGGATTGTAAATTCTATAATATAATGAGTCAAGTCTTCCATCTGGATGGATTTTGACAGGGATATTCGGATACAGAGCAGGCCAGATTCTCAGTTTGTTTTCTGCTTTCTTGTTTTCTTCAATTGCTATCCATTCGTCAAAATAGTTTCGGTATAGTCTTAATGAAGAATTATATTTAAACGGTGCGATAGAAGAATATTTCAGTTTGGGTTCATTACTGATTTTTGCTAATTCGTTTTTAAATGTAAGATACTCAAATATAAAAACATTTTTTAAAGAACTATGCTCACCAGACAAAGACTCTGTTTGGTTCTTGATTACCAGTAAAATGTCATTTGGGGTTTCAGGGTTGTTAATCATAAAATTTGCTGAATAAATGTTCTGAGTCAAACAAGCCATGCATACTAATTTTGTCACAATAGCTCTAGAATTTAGGCTGAGTTTTTTGAAAATCGAATCCAAGGTTATAAGTTTGTCAATCGCCTGTTCTTGATGGTTGTTGATACTTTGAAGGCAAATATAAATTCTGTACAAATAAACAAGGTCTTTAAGGTTTTTGCTTAAAAGAAATTTAGAATTAATAGAGGATTTAGAATTATCCGCAATTTCAGGATATTAAATTATGCGGCTATCAGTACATGAAATATTAAAATGCTATATATTATTTACATCTTCTCTGGACAAGCCGATAATGCTACTATCTGTTGTGCCGTCATTATTATCAGCGATACTCATTAATAATTCGTAACTTTGGTTATATTCGGGAGCTGCTGATTTTATATCGTTGATTGTATAATCATTTGGTATAGGTGGTGCATCTATACGCCAAAAACTGAAAATCAGCATTTGGAAAGATGCGATAGTAATCATTATGATTGAAATGATAATTGCACTCTTTTTCATATATTTTTTCTTCATATTTTCCCGAATTTTTGGGATAGAAGCAACTGTCGAACAGAATGATAGAAACGCGGCAAGAAAAGCGGAACCGGCATTTATAAAGATCAAAAATACTGGAAAGCAAGCAGCGAAAAATATTGAAAGTATTGTAAAGATATTCACTTTTACTTTGAGTTGGGCTTCCTGAAAGTTTGGCAAATCAAAACCGCAGGATTCGCAGATTTTTGCATCATCCGGATTTTCATGTCCACATCTTGAGCAGTTCATTTTTCCTTTCCTCGGTTTTTTCATATTTTCATAGAAATAATTCTCTTCTATATGATATACGCTCTATAAGCGTTTTGCTTCAATAATTTTTTTGCGGATTATTGATCTGCCGCTGAAAACTTTAGTCACTTTGGACATTCTCAACTTTAGTTACTTGCAAAAGGTTTTCCGAGGTATCCTTCGTCTATGCAGAATTGTAGTGACTCGCGTATGAATGGGGCGGCGTCGCTTGCGCCGTGCTGGCCTCCCTCGACAATTACTGCGAACGCGAGCTTGCGTCCTGTGCTGTCCTGTGCAAAGCCTGCAAACCAGGCGTGTTCCGGCTCTTGAGTTGAACCCGTTTTGCCGAAGATTTTGACGTCCTGCCGTGTAAACTCAGACAACACCGGCGAAAACTGGTCGTAGGCGGTTCCGTTTCTTTCGTTGACTACAGCAGACATGCCGTCATAGACTGTCCCTAAAGTCTCCGGTGAGATATTCAGGCTAACACTATCACTGTCAGGCATTTCCGGGACTCTGAATAATCTCGGATCCATGTATATACCGCCTCTCGCGATAGCGGCTATGGCGTTCGCGGCCTGGAGAGGTGTCACTCTTAGCTCGCTCTGTCCTATGCCGAAAAATCTTTTATCCCGGTCTTTGACAGGAGGCAATTGATCCAGGTTCGGGTCGGAACTTCTCGGGGCTGTGCTTGATATCGAGCCTGGCGCTTGCCGCATATCCCTGACTATATCAGGTCTGTCGGGAACAGATGGCGCCGCTAATATCTTATGGCCGTATCCAAAATGATACAGCCAGCTTTGGAGTACGTTCGAATCGATCGAATCTGCAACGTGCGAAAAATAGATGTTGCAGCTTCCCTTTATGGCGTTGCGTGCGTTGTTGGTCCACATAAGATCGTGGCCGGAGTGACTTTGTCGCCATATCC
>JARRRJ010000553.1:0-3251 GCA_037380865.1 Sedimentisphaerales bacterium | reverse complement strand
AGAGCTTCTGTTCGAAAGGGGGATATTCCCTCAATCCAGTTACATCTTCAAACATGCACTGACCCAGGAGGTTGTCTATGAGTCGATTCTGACTCTTAGAAAAAAGAAACTTCATAGAGAGATAGCAAATGCTATCGAAGATTTAAATAAAGAAAGTATTGGTGAACATTACGGTATGCTGGCGCAGCATTTTATCGAAGGTGAGAATTATGAAAAGGGAGCAGAATATTGTAAACTGGCAGCTAAAAAAGCCGGGAAAGATGCCTCATTTAAAGAAGCAATTGCGTATTGTGAAAAAGGAATATCAAGTCTAGAAGAATTGCCGGTAATCGCGGAAACCCAAAAGAAGCTCATCGATGCCAGAGCGACCCTTGGAATGTATTACAATCAGATAAATGATTTTGTACGATCAAAAGAAGCTGTTGATCCGATAATTGAGCTGGCCTTTGAGCTTGATTACAAAAGGCGGATTGCTCAGATATACACCATAGAAGGGTCCTATAGCTGGGCTATCGAAGAAGACTTGCCCGCGTCAATAAAGCAACTGAAGGAGGCTATAAAGTTCGCCATAGAGACAAATGACTTTATTTCTTTGCTGATGGCCAATCACTGGATGGGTCATGTGCTCGCCGACGATTGTGACTTTGAAAGAGCCCTATATCATCTTGAAAAGGCATTGAATATTACGGAGCAAGCGAACGTTCTCTGGGCGATTTCGGCACACAAAAGTTGTATCGCGCGGACTGTTTATTGTTTCAAAGGAGACTTTAATCTTGGATATCAGGGCAGTCAAGAGGGCTTAAGACTTGCAGAGGAAAGCGGTGATATATATTCAAAAGGTGAAGCACACCTTAGTGTTGGCTTGTCTAATTTTGGCAAAGGTTTTTTGGATGAAGCCGAAAAGCATCTTTTGAAGGCGATCAATTTTTGCGAAAGCTTAAATTGGGCACCATTGATGTGTCTTGCCCTTCGCTGTTTGGCTGAAACTTATTTTTGCAATGAAGAATATCAAAAATGCAAGAATCAGTCTGCGAAAGCAATTCGGATTTTGGAAAATATAAGTTTGCAACTATCTTGGATCAATTTGCATAAAATTTCTTTAACACGAGCAATGGTGATGAACAATGAAAAGAATATCCAATTAGGCTTGCTTTCTGATTATGTAGAAAAAAATAGGCTTAAACTATATGATGGCCAGATGCGAAGGTATGTAGGAGAAATTTTATTGAATATTGATAATCAGCATATATTGGATGCAGAAAGCTGGATTACGAAAGCCATAGAAGCGGATGAACGCAATGGCGTGATGTTCGAGCTTGCAATGGACTATGCTCTCTACGCTGAATTATTTAAACGAAAAGAAGATCGATCAAAAGCCAAGGAAAACCTGACAAAGGCCATAAAAATCTTTAAAGAATGCGGTGCCGATGGGTGGGTGGAGAAGTATGAAAAGGAACTGTCTGCTCTATAAAATCAGATTAATTTCAACATGCAATATCGAGTCGTTGGAAGAAAGCTGGTTCAACGAGATCTGGAACTCGCTGGTGTTTCACTTCACCGATTTTGCACCCGTGTGGGGAGCGCCCGGGAAGACAGCATATCTGATCTTGATCGGGCTGAACATCGAGATCTGTTTCATGTTCGCGATATCAGGGGTAACGTTTGGAAAGATGCTGCCGGTGGACAAAAAAGTGCGGATATGGGGGATACTGAACCGGTTGCTGAACGCAATCGGGGGGTCAGCGTTTTGTGTGTTTGTGGAAGTATTGTTAAACGCGATCGGTGTTTTGACCTGGGAGTATAGTTGGTGGAATAAAAGTGCGCCGTGGCTGATTTTTCTAATCGGGTACTTACCTTTTTTCTTGGTTTCCTTTTGGGTACACGATATGGAAAGCGTGCGGAAGAAGGCAACGGTGATAGGGGTAATCTACGGGGTGGATATAGTGAGCCTGCTGGTGTTTGGTGTGATTTTGTGTTGGATATAATTTACAATGGAGGATATCCTCATGAAGACTTCCGGAAACACCGTGCTTATTACAGGTGGTGGAAGCGGCATTGGGCTGGCGTTGACTGAAGCGCTGGTGCGAAAAGGAAACCAGGTTGTCATATGCGGTCGCCGGCGGGACCGGCTCAAGGCAGTCCAGGCTCGCATGCCCGGAGTGTATTTTCGGGTCTGCGACGTTTCCAAAGCGCGCTCCCGGCAGGCCTTGGTGGACTGGCTGCTTTCTGAGTTCAGGCAGCTCAATATCCTGATCAACAACGCCGGGATTCAACGACAGGTCAACTTCCTGAAAGGGGCAAAAGATCTTCCTGAGGCCGATAACGAGGTGGCCACGAATCTGACAGCCCCGATTCATCTGAGCGCGAAATTGATTCCACACCTCAGAAGAAAGAAGGAAGCTGCCATCGTGAATATCTCTTCGGGCCTGGCGTTTACGCCGCTTGCCGTCGTACCCGTCTACTGTGCGACGAAAGCAGCCGTTCACTCCTGGAGCCTCTCCCTGCGGCATCAACTCCGCAACACTTCCGTGCACGTTTTTGAGGTCGCCCCTCCTATGGTTGCTACCGGGCTATCAGGAGAGCGTAGCAGGCCCGAAAACGGTGACTCCGTTATGTCTGCGGAGGCGGTAGCAGACGGCGTTCTGAAGGCGTTGGGTAGAAACCAGTATGAGGTTGCGCTGGGGGCGGCAGCCAACCTTCTCGCAGAGAGAGAGGCGCTGTTTTCGGCCATCAATCCGTGACGGACCACCCCACAAGCCGATGAACACGGAACGGAACCCGTACCGGCCGCTATCGGCGTGGTGGGAGCGGTTTAGCGGTATTGCTAATCCAGATATTTCGAACGAATGACGATTTTTAAGAACTTTAGACAGTTATGATATCGTCTGAAAACTTTTTAGGATTGGAACCGGAAATGGGCAAATTAATTTGTTACTGCTTCGAATACACAAAAGCAGATATAGAAGAGGATTTTCGCAGCAATGGCCGGTCTCTGATAATGGAGAGGATTTCGACTGAAAAGAAGCTTGGCAATTGCCAATGTGCGATTAAAAATCCAAAAGGCCGATGATGCCTTGTTGATGTTCGCCGGGCGGTGAACGAAATTGCAAACAAATTTTAGAAGCCATCTCAAAAATAGGATTTTGGTTCAAGATTCCGTCTTCGCCTAAAGGCTTCGCCTAGACACGCACGGCGGGGCCGAGTTTAAAACCGCAGGCAACCTGTTGGTTGTCGAGGATTTGAAACGAGGC
>JARRRJ010000552.1:0-2950 GCA_037380865.1 Sedimentisphaerales bacterium | reverse complement strand
ATAATATCTACGCTGAAGCTTTCGAAAAATCCCCGCACCGCAGAGGGGCTTGCAAAAGTCAGCCAGTCAATTTCGTTGTTTCGTATTTTTTCTTCGAGTGATGCAGATTCTCCTTTCTGCATTACGGCAGTGTAAATCGAAATATCATCGACATTTGCGCCGGCAAGATTCAATATTTCTACCAGCTCGTTCGAAGCTATTTCCGAACGCAGAAGAAGAACTCTCTTGTCTTTTAAATTCGCGAAATCTATGAGCTGCTTTCCGAACTGCTCGCTGGTGAAAACGCTGGGCACAAAATCAGCTTTGACTGCGAACTCTTTAAGCTTCGCCTGGGTCTGGGTTCCTATGCAGGCTATTTTTACGGAAGCTAACACGCGTGCATCCTTGTTCAATTTTTCCAGCGCATCGAAAAATACTGTCACGCCGTTCTTGCTGGTGAAAATTATCCATTCGTAATCCGTTAATTTCGTCAGCGTCTGTAAAAACTCATTTGACTCTGTCAAGGTCTTTATGTGAAAAGTCGCGAATGGAACAGGATTAGCGCTCCGCGCGATTATTTTTTCGGCGAATTCGGCATTGCCGGGCTCATCACGTGTTACTACGATGCTTTTTCCGAAGAGCGGCTGTTTCATAAACCAGTTGAAATTCGTGAAACTATGTGCGGCTTCTCCAATAATGATGAGCGCAGGAGGCTCGATATTTCCCATGGCACATTCCTGCTCTATGTTTGCAACTGTACCTTCGACAATTCTCTGAGTCGGGAAAGTGATTTCGGATACAACAGCAGCAGGCATGTTACCTGACATTCCATTTTTCATCAATTTTCTGGTAATATTACTTAAATTTCCTACTCCCATATAAAAAACGAGTGTCCCCCGGAATTTTGCAAGCAGGTCCCAGTCGATGGTACTGTCTTTCTTACCTTCGGCTTCGTGTCCAGTGATAAAAGTCACCTGTGAAGCGTACTGCCTGTCAGTGAGCATTATTCCCGTGTAAGAAGCTAGTGCAACACCAGCAGTAACACCAGGTACAATTTCATAGCCGATTCCCGCTTCGTTGAGTGCCACCATCTCTTCGGTGACTCTCCCGAATATGCATGGATCACCTCCTTTGAGACGAACTACAATGCGCCCCCCCGCCGCTTTTTCAACAAGAAGCCTGTTTATCTCTTCCTGTGTCGTCGACCCTTTGCCGATCGGAACATGAATAATTTCCGCATCCGGACGGGCATACTTCAGCAAAGCGGGATTAGCAAGTTTATCGTAAATAATACAGTCAGCCTTTTTAAGAACTTCCGCACCGCGAACAGTTATCAATTCCGCCCTTCCTGGTCCGGCACCAACAAGATAAACAAAACCTTTATTCATAATGATACTAAATCTCCTTCAAAATTTTTCTGCCGCCCGCGTCGAGAAGTTCTTTTGCGAGATTTTCGGCCAACATTTCAGCGTCTTCTGGCTGGCCTTCTTTTGTTCTGGTGATATAATTTATTCCATCCGAATCAGAAATGAAAGCGATGATTTTAATATAATCTCCGCTAACTTTTGCATAAGCTCCGACAGGCGCGTGACAGCCGCATTCCATGAAAGTTAAAATTCTTCTTTCTGCTAATGTTTCTGTTTCAGCCTGCTTGTCATTTATTGCAGCAATAATCTCGTTTGTCTCTTTGTCTTTGCTTCTTGTCTGTATCGCCAAAGCTCCCTGTGCAGGCGCAGGGACAAACTCGGTCGGCTCGAAAATGAACGAGATTCTTTCGGCAAGTCCGAGTCGTTCCAAACCGGCTCTTGCCAGGATGATTGCATCATAATCCCCTGCATCGAGTTTTCTTATTCTTGTTTTGACATTTCCGCGAATGGGAACAGTCTGCACGTCGGGCCGCAAGTGTTTTATTTGCGCGGCTCGTCTCAGACTTGATGTCCCGATTTTTGCGTCTTTTGCCAATTGCTCAATCGATTTGACCTGCAAATTTGACACGAGGCAATCTTCCACGAATTTCCTGTCACAGACAGCCGCTATTTGTAGTCCTTCACGCGGCTGAGTCGGCAAATCCTTGAAACTGTGAACAGCAAAATCCGCCTGCTTCGCCAAAAGCGCATCCTCAAGCTGTGAAGTAAAAAAGCCTGTATCTTTCAGGTTCCATAGAGCAGTTCGCCTGTCGCTATCGCCGGAAGTAGTTATCGTCTTTATCTCGACATCTATATCGGGATGGATTTTTTTGAGCATAGCAATAACGCTTTTCGTCTGAGTGATAGCTAAAGCTCCGGCTCGTGTTGCGGCTTTTAAATGTCTCATCGTCAAAATTCTTCCAAAAAACCTTACTTTCAGGAAATTACGATACATTTTATGAAAAGTGGCGTCAATATTCAAAAAAATATCGATTTTTTGCGCACATTTCGGACAGGAAGTTACACTATAATACAGAAGCTGGTATCAGCAAGTTCATACGAGTTGGTGGAAAGACAGTGAATCCGGATTCAGAAATAAACCTAATCGAAGCGGCTCAAAAAGGTAGCATTGAGAGCTTCGGAGTTTTATATGAGCGTTATTACAGCTCTATGGCCGCTCTGGCATTCTCGATTTTAGTCGACAGGCAGCTTTCTGAAGACGCCGCACAGGAAACATTTGCGATAGCCTGCGGGAAAATGGGTAGTTTGAAAAGTAAAGATAAATTTGCTTCATGGCTGGCCGGAATTTGCAGGAATATTTCAAGGCAAATGCTTAGAGCCAATAAAATAAAGCTGACTGAGGTTGAAAATACAAATGTGACGGCCTCATATAGAAGAGATGGGGATGATCAGCCGCAACTTTCTATAAAACAGGCTCTTGAGAATCTTAAAGATGCAGAAAGAGAATTGATTGTCATGCGTTATTTTGACAATTTGCCATATGAGAGAATAGCTTCGGTTCTTGATATTTCCGAGCAGGCGGTTCACGGCCGGCTCACCCGGAC
>JARRRJ010000551.1:0-3249 GCA_037380865.1 Sedimentisphaerales bacterium | reverse complement strand
GTAATTAATGAAGAATTTTTTGACGAGTCTAGCCCGAAAGCGATATCAAGGAATACTACCTTAGCACAAAAAGCTGATTTCTTCGACGCATCCATGGCGCTTGGCTTCTGGAAGAATCTACTATTTTTCATAATGATAATATGCCTCTTGATCGCTCAGTTGTCGTTCTGGTTCATAAACCAGGGATATATTGAGAAGGTCAATGAAAGCATATCCGACATACCGTTCGATATAACCATGGGTCAAGTCGCGCTTCTTCTTAACATTTCCAATACAATTCTCGTGATTGCGGCAGTACTCTATGTATTCACTCTGTTCTTTTGCCTTTCCAGTTCTTTCGGCGCTTCTCTGGGCGGCCTGCGATACATATCAAGAGCTTTTCTCTCATCACTTGTTTTTGTTATTCTGCTTCTACCATGGCAGATTCTTTTCGGGTCAATCGTAGCGGGAGCAATTTTCACTTCTTCCGAACTTCTCACAAGCAATTCTGTCGATACAACCCGGACATTTCCAACTGTTCTTCTCTACCTGCGTTTCGTCGCTTATTGGGCGTTTGTAACACTTCTATTGTTTCGCGCACAAGTTTACAGTCACAGATGGACAAAGACGCTCCTGAAAAAAATGGAACAGGGAATATAATTGTTGGGAGCGGTACCAAAATTTTTCTTTTGTTGTAAGCTCTGGTTCTGTAAAGAGTTATTACATAATCACTCTCAGCAATTTGTAAAATTTCTGAAATCTGTTATTTGACAGATTCGGGGGTGCATTCGTATAATGAATATTGATATGTGCTTGCTTTGAATTTTAGCCTCTTCGATTTTGATAAATCTTTATTGTCTTAAAATCAGGATTTTCCCGGAGAGCGATAATGGGACTGTTAAGTTGTCCATTTTGTGAGCAGAAAGTTGATTCTGAAGCAAGAAAGTGTTTCTTCTGCGGGGCTGAACTAAAACACGATTCGGAACATTTAGATCACGGGCTTTTCTTAGAGCGTCAGCATTTCGGCTATGCAAGGAAAGTGGTTCACCCGGTCAGTTTGAAAAAGATCATGCTAATCGTTTTCCTGGGCGCGGCTCTTGTTAGCCTGATCTTTTTCCTTGTCCGGCATTTCCACTAAGCCCATAGCTGCGGCTCTCTTAATGAGATCGACCAGGTTTTCGACCCCAAACTTCTGCATGATGCGCGAACGATGAACTTCAATCGTTCTCACCGAGCGGTGAAGCTCCTGCGCAATCTCCCTGTTGCTTTTTCCATCTATGACGTACTTCAGTATCTGAGATTCGCTCCTTGTAAGCGGCTTGCCGAGATATTTCTTAAAAGTGCTGCTTTTCTGCAGGATTGCTTCAACTTTTCTCAGAAACGTTTCCTGCTCCAGGGGTTTCTCAATAAAATCCAAAGCTCCCGACTTGAGGCTCTCAACAGCCAGGGGTATATCTCCGTAACCGGTTATTATGATGACAGGCACCCAGGGAGCTTTATTTCATATCCTTATTTATTGGAAGAGTTACAGAAAATACATAGCCTTCACCAAACTCACTTTCGACCCGTATTTTCCCTCCCGCGCGCGATACGATATCGCGCACAATGCATAGTCCGAGACCCGTCCCTTGGCCGGCAGGCTTGGTTGTGAAAAAAGGCTCGAATATTTTCTCGATATTCTCGGGCGCGATACCCCCGCAATTGTCTGTAAATTTAATTTCCACGTTTTCATCAGATGCTGTCCCGCTTACTTTGATACGCTGATTCACTTTGTCTGCACTGGCATATATCGCGTTATCTATCAGGGCAAAAAACAGTTGTTCAAGGTCCCTTTCATTCGAGTATATGTGCGGCAGCCCGTCCATGTCTTCGATAAGCAGTTCCACGCCGCGCTGCACCGAGCTTTCATTCAGCAGATTCACGATTCTTACCGCAATGGTTTTTAAGTTTATCTCTCTTATCACTCTATCCGATGACTTCCGTGCAAAGTTACGAAACCTGTTGACTACCGAAGTGATATTGGATATCTCAGTCAGGCTCTCTCTGAGCTTCTCCGTAACAGTCTCGGGGGAAGATGTTTTTTCCAGTTTTGTCAATGCGTTTTCAATCAGCAGGCGAATAACCGTCAAAGGCTGAGTAAGTTCGTGCGCAGCGGTTGCACTTAAAGTACCGAGAGACGCCAGTCTTTCCGCATGGGTCATCTCTTCTCTATAAGCATTGAGCTCCTCCTGCGTCTTTTTTATCTCTGTAATATCTCTTGCAATTATCAGAGCGGAAGTCACTTCCTTTTTGCTGTTTCGCAAAGGTTCAATAGTAGTTTCATACCAGCAAAGCTCACCAAGTATATCAGTGGGATTTATCAAAGTCTCTCTCTTGCGTGTCTCAATCACTTTCTGTATATCTGAAACTTGTCTGTCCGCAACATCTTTGGGGAACATGTCCCACATTGTCTTACCGACGTAGTCGCCAGGCTTTCCGCCAAGTCGTCGTGCCGCAATCGTGTTCATAAACTGGCACACGCCATCTTTGTCGATGACGGCGATAGTCTCTCCGGCGCTCTCAACAAGCGCCCGGTATTTGTCTTCACTTTCACGCAGAGCCTCCTCTGCTTTCTTGCGATCGGTAATATCAATGTTCGTTCCTAAGATCCTCAAAGCATTGCCTTTCGCATCGAATTCGACTGCTTTGCCGCGCCCCAAAATCCATACGTAATCACCAGATTTCTTCCTGAGACGATACTCGATTTCAAACGAGCCCTCACTCTTATCGAAATGTTTTTTGAATTCTTTCAGTACCCTTTCTTTGTCGTCAGGATGGATTCTCGTTTCCCATTCTTCCTGTGAGGAACTCAATTCTTCAGGTTTATATCCCAGCATTGTCGCATGGCGAGGATTCCTGTAAACCTGATTGGTTGTTACATCCAGGTCCCACAAAGCATCATTGGTAACCTGCATTACAAGATTGAAAGTTTCCCGGCTGTTCTTAAGGGCATTCTCGGCTCTTTTATGATCGGAAATATCCCTGAAATACCAAATCCTGCCCAGGTAGTTTCCATCAGTATCAGTCATAGGAGACGAATACCTGTCAAACACTCTTCCATCTTTCAATTCAATCTCGTCTCTGGTCTTCTCCTGCTTGTGTTTGTAAAGAAGTTCCACTCTTTTAACGAATTCTTCGGGATATTTCTGGAGACTCGCCGCATGTTCGAGCATTTTTTTGCTGTCTTTGGAATCCAAAAGTTCATGAGATATTTTCCACATTTGCGCGAAT
>JARRRJ010000550.1:0-2716 GCA_037380865.1 Sedimentisphaerales bacterium | reverse complement strand
CTTTGACATTCCGATGATATTGTGAGAATGAGTTATATCGGTATCAAAATATGCGACTTGCGATCTATTTTGATGATCACGCACAGAGCAATAAATACGGTATATATCTCCTTCTAGTTTTTCAGCGATGGGGACCGCTGCATGGCTGGCTATCCAGTCTAGATTAACTGGGGGCTCAATAATCAATCCCTTCTTTATCCATTTCATCTATTCTGAATCCCTTACGAATATGAGGAATAATTCAGATCTACAACATAGCAGCGCACTCTCAGTATTGCCACAAGGGCATACTTTTTGAACGAGTTTTAAGGCTTGTCAATTTCGTAATTTTCCAATCCTGAACCTGTCGAGTCACAAATCGCCAACCGATACCACTGACTGGCACAGATTCAGGTGGAATACGCCAAATAATATCCCCAATTCTTTGCGAAGCAAGTCGGCAGTCGTAAATTGAAGTCCTCCGCATAATGTAATACCCCAAACGCACCAATTAGTGATCAAGTGGAAGCCTGTCTTTTAACTCAAATTCCGGTCATGGCTTGTAAGAAAACCGTTCAATTAAAGAAAAAAATTCGATGTCATCGCTTTTCTTTCTGAGCAAAGTTGTCCTTGGTGGAACATAGACGCTTTTTTCAACGGTATCAGCAGTGATAACCGATCCGGCCCCGATGAGCGTCTCTGGCGCAATTCGAATCGCATTATGTAGCGACACGTTAACACCGATAAAGCAATATTTATTAATGTGAACATGGCCCGAAACGACAACATGAGAACTAATGAAACAATGGTCTTCAATAACTGAGTGATGTCCGATGTGATTCCCGCTCCATAATGTTACATTATTGCCGATCTTCACAAAAGGTTGGATGGTATTATCCTCTAGAATGAAGCAATTTTCCCCTATGGGATTATCAGTTAAATAAGAACACCGACTGCTTAAGTAGCTAACTAACTGATAATCCAATTCTTTTGCTTTATAAAATTTTTCAGCTCTTATTTTGTTCATTTTTGCATAGCTCAAAGCAATAAACATTTTATACTTTTCTGGCGGATATAGCTTAACCGCCACTTCGAAATCTATTAAAGGTAAAGAAAGAAAGTTATCACCCTTGCGATACTCTTTGTCCACCACAAATCCGGCAACAGTGTGCTCACTATCATGGGTAAAGTAATAGTAAGCAATCTCGGCGATATCTCCTGCGCCAAAAATAATCAATTCTGACATAATATTCTTTCTCACTTTTTCACTAAAATGGTAAATTCGTAAAGGGGATAATCATGTAACAATGAAACGAAATTTGAGAAACGCTTTTTGCAATAGTCAAATATAAATAGTGGATCCGCATAGTAAAGATCTGGCCTCATGCGATTTTTATCCGAATAACTTGTCAACATATTAAATGAAAAACCCTTCTTACTAATTTTTGAAATCTTTGATAGTATATGTAATACGTAATCAGCCCATACTTCGTTTTTGATTTTTTGTTTGACATTGAATATCCCACTGGCAACCGTGTAGTCTGATTTCTTAAGCTGCGATTGATTCGAGAGGAAATGGCAATTTTCAAGATGCTTATGCAATTCCTTAGCTTTAGAGATCATTTGCTTGGATAGATCATATCCGTAGTATTTGAAGCTACTACAGCCTTTGTCAATAAGATAATCAGCCAGAGCTCCATACCCGCATCCGTAATCAATTATCGAAAAGTTTTGCGTAAAATCAAATATTTGCAGAAGTTGCTTGAACCGTATTTTCTGCGATTCTCGCGAGTTCCAATCGACTCCCTTCGCTGTTGCTCCATAAAGACTAAGCTTCTCACTGTAATAGTGATCGACACTTCTTAAAATATCATTAAATTTACTACTTTGATGTCCTTGACGTGTCATATATATCTTCAATTATTGCATAGGGTCTCTGCTTAGTTTCAATAAAAATTTTTGATAAATAAATCCCAATAAGTCCCAAACAAAATAGGGTCAATCCTCCCATCAGCCATACTGATACAATAAGCGATGGCCAACCAGAGAGCAAAACATCGAAAAACAGCCTCCTGATAATTAAATAAAGTGCGGCAATACCCGATAAAAATGAAATCGTGCACCCCAGGTAGAAAATATAGACAAGGGGCTTATTGCTGAAGGAAGTAATGGCATTAACAAACATCGCAATCTTGCGCTTAGGTTCAGACGGCACTGGATAGAAGGAAAACAAGTTGAACAGCTTATAGAAAAGCCTACCCGTAAATCTGTCAAAAAAACGGCCTTTGCGTGTATTCCGAACGCCAAAAACAACAGCTGCACTTGAATTTTTGATCTCCAAATAAAATTTTTCCAAAAGCTCAGGTTCCTCTTCCAGATCACAATCTATTTGAAAGACCAACTCACCACGGGCATACTCGAGACCAACCATAAGGGCTTTGTGTTGCCCAAAGTTTCTTGATAAATTTATTACTTTAACCCGACGATCCTTCTTGTGCATGGATAAAGCGATGTCAAGCGAATTGTCAGGCGAACCGTCATTTATAAGTATAATTTCATAGTCGCTGGTGAATTTATCTGTAGTCGCACAGATTCGACGATAAAATTCCTCAATGTAAGGCGCTGATTGATACATTGATGTGACGATTGAAAGTTTCATCTAAAAACTCTTCATAAATCTCGGCGTGTTAGGACCTTCATTGAATATGAGATCAATAATGCTTACGGCATGTTCAAA
>JARRRJ010000549.1:0-3250 GCA_037380865.1 Sedimentisphaerales bacterium | reverse complement strand
CAAGATTTTTTCTGGTGCTGATTTACTGCACGACATTAATCATTACTCTTCAGTCGTATGCTTATATCAAACACACTAAAGCCGTCAGAGAGGAATATTATATATTTCTACTCACAGCGTTACTTGGCGCCGCTGTACTTGTGTGCAGCAATAATCTTGCATCTCTTTTCATTGGTATAGAACTTCTGAGCATCTCGTTATATATCCTGATATCCTATACCGGTTCAAAACAAAACATAGAAGCAGGAATCAAATATTTTGTTTCGACCGCAGTTGCTATGGCTTTTCTGTTATTCGGTATGGCGCTGATTTATGGTGCAACTAAAACTATGCAGTTCAACGGAATCTCGTCAGTCGTCTCAGGCTCCAATCAGCCCGTTCCGAAGATGTTTCTCATGGGAGTTGGATTGTTTTTAATTGGTCTTTTCTTCAAGCTCGCGGTTGTGCCTTTTCACTTCTGGATTCCGGATGTTTTCGAGGGCTCGTCTGTGCCGGTGACAGGTTTCCTGGCAACAGTATCCAAAGGCGCAGTCTTTGCTGTCCTTGCAAGATATTTCTCCGCCATGGATATAACCAGCCACAAATCAGTTTTTTATATGTTTGCCGGAGTTGCGGTGGTTTCAATGTTTTTGGGAAACATAACTGCGCTTCTGCAAAACAACGTGAAGCGTATTCTCGCATATTCGTCAATCGGTCATTTCGGCTATCTGCTTATCACCGTTATCGCAGGTAGCTCGACAGGATTGGAGGCATCGGTTTTTTATCTTACCGCTTACTTCATAACTATACTTACAGCCTTCAGCATCATAACTTTTTTATCGAGCAGTGAATCAGAACTCGAAAACATAGAAGATTACAAGGGTCTTGCTTCGCGCCATCCATTCTTTGCAGCCGGACTTACAGCAGCAATGCTTTCTCTGGCAGGGATACCTTTGACAGCGGGATTCATAGCAAAATTTTACGTAATAACGGCGGGCGCGAAAATGCAATTGTGGATTTTGCTCGCTATCCTGGTTATTAATAGCGTAATAGGATTGTTTTATTATCTGCGAGTTGCAGTGTACCTATATTTGCCTCCTTCGACAAAGATAACCCCAGAAGCAACGAAGCGCGAGTTACAAATCACGAGTCATGAGCTATCATATTCATGGATGGGAGGAGTTACTTTTGTCATATTGTTTGTATCCTTATTCTACCTGGGGATATGGCCTGCTACAGTTGTCCGATTAATATCGATGTTAACCAAAAGTCTTAACTAATTTATCTGGGGAAATAAAATGTTGCTTCAGGGACAAAATGCGCTGGTTACAGGCGCAAATTCAGGTATCGGAAAGGCAATAGTAGAAGCTATGGCGGCAGAGGGAGCAAATGTCGGTATCAATTTCATTACAGATGAAGATGCCGCTAACGACATTGTCAGGAAAATCGAAGGCACGCCAGCCAAAGCAATCGCTATAAAAGCTGATATCAGCAAAGAAGGTGAAGTAACAAAAATGTTCGAGTCTTTCATAGAACACTTTGGCAGAATTGATATTTTGGTCAGCAACGCAGGAATTCAGAGAGACTCTCCTTTCGAGGAAATGACAATCGAGCAATGGAACCAGGTAATCGGTGTCAACTTAACCGGAGCGTTCCTTGATGCTCATGAAAACTGTCGCGCAGGAGATGGCATCCAGAAAAATACGAGTCAACAGTATCGCGCCCGGTGCGATAAAAACTCCAATCAACAAGAAGGCTTGGGATACTCCTGAAGCGGCTGCCGAACTTGAAAAACTTATACCTTACGACAGGATAGGAGAACCTTCGGATATTGCCGATACTGCTGTCTGGCTCGCTTCGGAAAAAGCTGATTATGTTACAGGAACGACAATTTTCGTTGACGGTGGAATGCTCCTCTATCCAGGCTTCAGAACAGGTGGTTAGAAATTATCTATGCTTATGTGGTCTCGCTGTTAAGCAATGAACAAATATCCTTTAATTTCCGATTATGGCTATATAAGTGATTGTCACTCAGCCGGACTGGTGTCCAGGTCCGGCTCTATCGATTGGTGCTGCATGCCCAGGATAGACTCTAAAAGCTGCTTTTGCAGACTCCTTGACTGGAATCATGGCGGGTATTGTAAAATTTCTCCGTCGTCGCAATTCGAAGTTTCTCGCCGCTATGTGAATGACAGCCTGATTCTCGAAACAACCTTCATTACTGAAAGCGGTAAAGCAAAACTGATAGACTGTTTCACTATGCGAGAAGGCGGCATGCATCGTCCTCACAACCAGCTTTTGAGAATAGTCGAGGGAATCAGCGGAACGGTAAAATTCGAAGTGGAAATCGTTCCACGTTTCGATTTTGCAAGCATAAAGCCATGGATTCGGAGCCTGAAGAACAGAAAATTTACCGCTATAGGAGGAAGTGACGGTCTCTTCATCTCAAGTGACATAGATCTCAGTATAAGAGAACGTCATGATCTGGGCGGCAGATTCACAATTAATGGAAATCAGCGAAAAAGGCTTTCTCTTGTCTGGAGAGCACCTGAGACTCTTGACGGCGTGCCGCTGAATGCTCCTTCTTCTGAGGAACTTGATGAGCGTTTGAAAGAAACTATTAACTGGTGGCGTGACTGGACAAAAAGATTTGCTTTTGACGGGCAATGGGCCGACTATGTTCTTCAATCTGCAATTGTATTGAAAGGTCTTACTAACGCTCCGACCGGAGCCATCGCGGCCGCCGCTACAACATCGCTGCCTGAAGCCCCCAATGGTTCTCGAAATTGGGATTACAGATTCTCATGGATTCGGGATTCCTCTTTCACTGTTCGCTCGCTTTTCGAGGTGGGATATGTAAAAGAAGCAGACGGCTTCAGGCGTTTTATCGAGCGTTGTGCTGCCGGAAGTGCCGACCAGTTGCAGATTCTTTTCGGAGTGGATGGAGAACGCAGGCTTCACGAATTCGAAATAGCGGGACTGGAAGGGTACAAAGCAAGCAGTCCCGTAAGAGCAGGCAACGCGGCTGAGAACCAAATTCAGCTTGATATGTACGGAGAGCTTCTCGATTTGTCATGGCAGTGGCATCTACATGGTCGTTCCCCGGATGACGATTACTGGAATTTTCTCATGTCACTGGTTGAAAGAACCACTACTCAATGGATTCAGCCCGATAAGGGTATCTGGGAAATGCGAGGCTTGCCGCGCCATTTTGTTCATTCGAAGGTAATGTGCTGGGTCGCAATGGATCGCGGTATCAAGCTGGCTAAAG
>JARRRJ010000548.1:1829-3250 GCA_037380865.1 Sedimentisphaerales bacterium | reverse complement strand
ATGATTCTAACAACGGAAATTCAAACGTTTGGCAAAAGCTGGATTACACTTGGTTTGCCTGTATCAGGTTTGGCGATAACGGAAGCTTTATTCAATGGCAAAAATGCCCAGCTTCAATCCAGTCAAAACGGAATGTTTCTTATGCTTCCCGGCGATTCGTCGGGAACATTACAGATTAAAGCACTTGCGAAACCTGAATATTTGGGCCAAATGGGCAGTATTAAATTTTCGCTGCCGCCTTTACCTGCCGCTGTAATGGATTTAGTTTTACCGCAAACAGACCTCGAACTCGAAGTTGACGGTATCGAATCATTACGTCAATCTACCGGATCGGCAAACTGGCGCGTTGCGCTTGGAATGACGCGCGAATTAAACATGCGATGGCTTCCCAGGCTTGGCGGCAGCCAGGTGAGCGGCGCACTTTCAGCAAATTCCGAGCATGATGTGTACGCTTTCCACTGGGCTATGATAGGTGTGAGTAAAATCACTTATGCCTTTGCAGGAGGCGAGAGAGACAGGTTTTCAATTCTGGTTCCGCAAAATGTGACGCTTACCGACGTGAGCGGAACAAATATTCGCGATTATCGTCAGTCAGGCCAGAGTACAATTGATGGAAATACATTTAATATAATAGAAGCCCGTCTGCACAGACCTGCGAAAAAGCAATATGAATTGAACGTAAAATGGCTAAGCGAGATTCCTCCACTCGATAAAGCAGAGGAGCTTCAGCTTGTAAGAGCGGGTGATGTCGGCAGAGAAAGCGGCACTGTAACTCTATATGCAGCGGGCGGTATGGGTATTAAAGTTTCAGAAATTAAAGGCGGACGGCGAACGACAATAAATACCAACACTTCTGCACTGCAAAACGCGGCGCGCAATACGCAAAACGAATCATCGGATCGAGCAAAAGCTGTAAGCAGCGATTTTTGGCCTTACAGACCTTTTTCGTTATCCATAGAGCTTTCGCGTCTTGAAACAGTTCCCAAAGTCAGTATGGACCAGCTTGTAAGAATTAATAACGACCTTATCGAACTGCTCGTGCAGGCGAAGTTCACATCCGAGCAAGGTGAGTTGTTCGATGCAAGTTTTGCTCTTCCTGAGAATTATGAGCTTCTGAGCGTCGTCGGCCCGTCTGTTAAAAACTATTATGAGCGCTCGAACGATAATGGAAATTTCGTTCACGTGGAATTCAGCTCCGGCCAGAGAGAAACAACTGCGGCTTTTGTGCTCGTGCAAAACAACGCACCGCCGGAAGATTTTAACGTTCCGACGATAAAATATATCGATCCAACTCGTCCATTGCAGAGTAGCATTGATCACGAAGCGCCAGAGCAGGAAGGCAGGCTTGCTATCCAGTTGGGAGCTTCTTTTGACGCGCAGACAATATCGAGCGAAAATCTAACGGGAATCACGCCGGAGGG
>JARRRJ010000548.1:0-1793 GCA_037380865.1 Sedimentisphaerales bacterium | reverse complement strand
ACTGGCTCAATCCACAGCAATGCGGCCTGGTACAATTCGCATATCGCTGCGAAGAGCCGAATCCATCACTTCGTTTGAATATTCGCAAAAAGCCCACGGAGATACACTCGGAGGGGTTTGCAGGCCTCGTTATCAAGCCGACTTCAGCAAGCTATACATACAGACTTCGCTACAATATAAGCGGCTCTCCCGTCGAGCGTCTGGGCTTCAGCATGCCAAGTCAATACGCTCCACTGGCGGCTGTGACAGCCGGTGGGGGATTGCGCAGCCTGACTCGAAACGACTCCAACGATGGAACGACAAGCTGGACAATTTCCCTTCTGAACGAAGTGACTGGAATTGTAGATATAGCTGTCAACTTCGCATTACCAATCGAGAGTTCGACAACAGAGCTTTCGATTCCAAGCATTGAGACTGAATCGCCTGAAGGACAGCAGAGTTTTGTAGCAGTTCAGAATATGTCGCGGCACGAAATAAGAATTCAAGACAGCAATAACCTGACAGTGCTACCTCTGAGCCGGCAGCAAAGTCTGATGCCTGCCCGGATGAGGGAATCTCTTCAATATGTTTACCAGTCATTCGAGCCCGACTGGCGATTATCTCTCGCTTTGACCCAGGCTAAACCGGCCGCTCGTATCCAGGCTGTAGTGGATTTACTTGCTCTTACAACTGTTATTAATCGCGACGGAAGATGCCGCTATGAAGTACGAGTGGAATTACAGAATAGAAGCGAGCAGTTTTTGCAGGTTCAGGCACCACAAGGTTTGAATTTATGGAGCGCACGTGTAGCAGGCCAGCCTGTCAAGCCTGTCCGCGATGCAAATGCACCAGCCGGTGTTGTGCTTATTCCATTAGTTAAAACCTCCCCGGGAGGGCTGCCTTACGATATCGTTCTTTACTTTGCCGACGAAGGCGACAAACCGTTGGTTAGTCCTCTTAAAGGAATAAGCAGGCTAAAGCCGCCGGGAATTACCATTATTGGAGTACCTGTAGCGAGAACAACATGGTCGCTGCGCCTGCCTGGCGATTTTAGTTATGTTCGACCGGGCGGAAATATGTCGCGAGTCGCTGGGATCGCGGAACAGCTTATAATAGACAACGAAGCAAGGCTCGAACAGTTCAACAGGCTGGATCAAAGTTACAGGGACCTGGCTGTCAAAGGCAAGAGCGAACAGATTCAGGATGCCAAATCTAATTACGACGCATTCAACAAAAAATTGGCTTCCGGCCTTCAGGAAACTGAAAAATACATTCTATCGAACAGTTCGGCGATGAGCCCGGAAGAATATGAAAGGTTAAGATCAAGCGTCCGGGATTTGCAGCAAAGACAGAGCCAGGTTATCGAAGGCAATATCATTTTTCTTGAGAGACAGAGAGAGCAGCTTCGCAATGACATGAATGCGTTTTTGAACGGCACTATTTCAAACACGGGTGTCGCTGAAACTGCCCGAAACAGCGAAATGAATCAGATGCCGACTTTCGTGGGTCGGAACGAGCGGCAGCAGGTGGAAAGGTTAAATAAGGAGTTGCAGGAATCGCAGGAGACGATGCTCAACTATCAAAACATATCAAATACACCTGTACCCACGCAGAAACCAGAGACAAAATCAGTTCAACAACAGGGAAAGGCTCCGGCCGAGCTCATCCTCAAAGACTCTGATAAGCAAGCCGAAATGGGTGAGCTTCTGGAAGCGCTCTCTGAGAAGGCTGATTCCTCAATTGTACAAAGACAGCAGCAGTTACAGGAACAACTGAGCCAGATGAGCAGCAACAGGCTGCAGCGCTATGCTGAC
>JARRRJ010000547.1:0-3119 GCA_037380865.1 Sedimentisphaerales bacterium | reverse complement strand
CGAAACTTCCTTCTTGAATTGTTCTATCATATTGTAAAAGACAGTAAGTTTTGCCTGCGTTCCAGAAGAAAGACTTGCTATTTGTTTGGATTGCTGCAACGCATCATAGAAGGAAATGCGCTTATTGATCGCGTAATTCTTTACTTTGTCAATTGTTACTTTTCCTATGCCGCGAACGGGAGTGTTGATTATCCTCATAAGGGAGACTTCATCGTCTGGATTGACAAGAATTTTCAGATAAGCCAACAAATCCCTGATTTCCTTTCTCCTGTAGAATTCCACGCCGCGTACTATCTGGTATGGAATTTGATTCCGAATGAAAGCTTCCTCGATAATCCTGCTCATCGCATTAACACGATAGAAAACTGAGATATCTCTTAAGGAATCATTTTTCCTCGTCATTTCCTTAATCTTTTCAGCTATCACCTCCGCTTCAGCAGTCTCATCCAGGCAAACTGTTATTGTTACAGAGCCCTGCAGTTCTTTTGTAGGGATCAGCACTTTTTGTTTCCTGTTTCTATTGCATGCGATAAGGTTGTCCGCTTTTTGCAGAATCACAGGTGCGCTCCGGAAATTCTCCTCAAGTTTAATGACTCTGGCATAGGGCCAGTCCTTCTCGAAATCAAGGATGTTTCGAATATCCGCCCCGCGCCAGCGATAAATAGACTGGTCGGGATCACCGGCCGCACAAATATTGTTATGATGAGTAACAAGATACTTGGAAATTACGTATTGAGCATGATTCGTGTCCTGGTATTCATCTATCAACAAATACCTGAAACGCTCGTTGAGTTCCTCTGTTACATCAGGATTATCTCGAAGAAGGAAAGCAGTTTTCATTAGCAGATCGTCAAAATCCAAGCCGTTCCGCTCGCTTAGAAGTCTTTGATAAATTGAATATATATCTCCTAACTTGCGAGAGAAGAAATCCTCGGCTTCTCTTAAAAACGAATCCGCGTCTATCAGTTTGTTTTTTAAAGTTGAAATTGCCCCAAGCATTCTGCCCGGCGTGAAGTTGGACGAATCAAGTCCGCATATTTTCACTGCTTCCTTAACGCACCTTGACTGGTCGGCTTCGTCATAAACACTGAAGCTCGACTTTATTCCCGCCTGCTCTGCATATCTGCGCAGTATCCTCACACACAAAGAATGAAATGTGCTGAGTTGAGCGCCTGTAGATGTACCAAGAGAAAACGTTCTCTGTCTCATCTCTTCAGCAGCTTTATTTGTGAATGTTATTGCGCAGATATTGAAGGGAGAAACACCCGATTCAATCAGAGCCGCGATTCGATATGTTATAACACGGGTTTTTCCGCTCCCCGGGCCTGCAAGCACAAGCAGCGGACCATCTTTGTGGAGTACAGCTTCTCTCTGAGAAGCAGTCAGTTCTTTCATAGCTGCATCGTTCATAGTAATTCCAGATTAGTCCGCAAAATTCGTCCATTGTCAAGTTAATAAAAAACCTATTCTGTTTTTTGTGTTTTTTTCTGTTCTCCTGCCATTAGCAGGTCAAAGATTTTCCGATCGTTCTGATAAAGCCTGCCCAGAAACATGTTTTCCCTGATGTATTCGGGAAATTGCGTGTCAGTTCTGAAATCCTGCATCGAGGCAAATTTAAGCTCAGATTGCGGTAATTTGCTCTACTGCATCTGTTTTACCTAGGCTCTGAAGCTCTTCAAACAAACGATTCGTCGCGTATTGCTGTAAAGAAACATCAAACTCAGGCAAAGGATACAGTTTTCTCATATAATCATATATCTCCTGCGCCTGCTGCCTGTGCCCGGACTGGTAAAACAGGAACACTGCGTTCTTGAGCATATTGCGATGACCATCCTCCATCGAGTCGTAAGCGCCTCGCTCAGTATCCTTATCGTACTTTTTAAGCATTTTCAGCATATAATCGTTGTAAGGATTATAATATCTTAAATCAGGCCTTAGAAATACCATCAAACCCGCGTTTGACGACTGGGATTGATTGGTTGTATCGCTCGGGTCACGATTCACGAGAGGCGCTTCGCTTTTAAATACCAGCAGCTTTCCTGTCCTGAAGAGATTCTGCAAACTGTGAAAAACTATGCGATCAGTATTCGTTTCGCTCGCAGTAAGGTCTCTACTGGTGTCTTGAGCGGCTATTTCCAAACCTTTCTCAGCCCAGTAGATAGCGTGAGTATCCGCCAGACGCCAATCCATCGGCAAGTGCGTGTTGGGATCGTCCCATTCAACCGGACCATATAATTGATTTACTTTGCGCATCATTTCAGGTTCGAGCTTCCAGACCTTTCTCAATTTATATGCTTTGGAAAAAATATCGAACTTTTCGAGAACTCGGGTTCCCCTGTAATCATCTATCACCTGGGCCGCGTCGACGTTGTAGCGCGAAGCATTCTGTCTCAAAGACAAATAGTTGTCGACGAAATTGTTTTCATCCGAAAACTTTTCGTCAGCGGCTTTCAAAGCGTTTACAAACTGCACAATGTTAGGGTCTTCGAGAATATCCTGCCAGGATTTGGGAGCTCTGACAAGAAGTTCAAAATATTTATTGTCCTGACCTGTAAGCGTTCCGGCTGCCCCACCTTCGTCTTCCGATGGCACATAATCAACTGTACTTAAAAGAGGAGCCATTTGCAAAGCAAGCTGAAGTTTGTAATACTTGTGGTCATCGTCTGAAACGCCGCCAATCTTGTGCTGGAAAATTCGTGCAAGCTCATGATAAAGCGCTATGTCTTTGAGCTTATACTTGTCTATCGCCTGATCACGAAGAAGCTCATAACCGTTCTTGACCCAGCGCCATCTCTGTTCTGGTTGAGTATTAGGGATTGCTACAGAAATGTTATAAGCCATATTCCAGGCTTGAAATTCCCAGACCGATGCAAAGCGAGGCTGTAAAATGGTTATTAATTCCGCAAGTTGTCTCGCGTCGAAGAATTGTCCCGCTTCTTTAAGCCTGTCTGCGCGTATCCAGAGAAAGTCAACGAGAAGGCCTTTAAAAGCTCCCGTCGCCGCGGCAGTGAATATCAGCGAAGGAGGAATGTTCTCAGGTTTATCCATTACCAGCTTCATTTCCTGACGCTGCTTATTAATCGGGTCAAGCTGCAAACCAGCCGCTACGAGCAGACCCG
>JARRRJ010000546.1:0-2923 GCA_037380865.1 Sedimentisphaerales bacterium | reverse complement strand
AATAATACTTGCAGGAGGCTGCACTGCTGGAAATACTATGCTCCAGAAAAATAGCGAGCGAAAACAACTTTTCGATTATAACTGGAAATTCAAATTGGGAGATTTTCCATCTGCCATCGCCGAAGATTTTGACGATGAAAGCTGGCGAAATCTTGACTTGCCGCACGATTGGAGTATAGAAGGCAAATTAGACCAAAAAAATCCGATGGGTGGCGCCGGCGGTTATTTCCCTGCAGGCATAGGATGGTACCGAAAAACGTTCAATGTTTCTTCAGTATGGGAGGGAAAACGTGTTTCGATTTACTTCGAAGGCGTTTACATGAATTCCGAAGTGTTTATCAACGGCAAGTCTCTCGGGGTACATCCTTATGGATATACTTCCTTTTACTATGATCTGACTCCACACCTGAATTACATTAAAGAAAACATCATAGCGGTACGTGTGGATAATTCCCAGCAAATAAATTGTCGTTGGTACAGCGGCTCCGGCATTTACCGGCATGTCTGGCTCTCAGTAACCGACCCGATTCATATTAGCCAATGGAGTGTAGGAATTACAACTCCCGAGATAAGCCAGGAAAAAGCAGTTGTCCAGGTAAAAACACTTATCAAGAACGAAACAACTTCGGCGCAAAGTATTACACTTTCTACACAGCTTACAGATAAGAATGATAAAAGTGCAGGCAACGATGAAATCAAAATTGAGTTACTGGCAAATGGTGAAAAAGAAGTGGTCCAAACCATCTCAGTAAATAATCCCTTGCTATGGACCCCGGAAACTCCGAACCTTTACCAGGCGCAAATAAGGATAATGCAGAAAGACAAGACAATTGATATCTCCCAAAATAGCTTTGGAATACGCTCAATCAAATTCAGCCCGGAAAATGGTTTTCAACTAAACGGTAAAAGCGTCATTTTAAATGGCGGCTGTGTGCACCATGATAACGGCTGTTTAGGCGCCGCAGCTTATGACCGGGCTGAAGAACGAAGAGTGGAACTGCTGAAATCAGCCGGTTTTAATGCCGTACGAACTTCTCACAATCCACCCTCAGAAGCTTTTCTGGATGCATGTGACAGGTTGGGTCTTTTGGTAATAGATGAATCGTTTGACGGCTGGAGAGAAAGCAAAACACCACATGATTATTCAAACTATTTTGATGATTGGTGGAAGCGTGATGTGAAATCCATGGTGTTGAGAGACCGAAATCATCCTTCCATTATCATGTGGAGCACAGGTAACGAAATAATTGAAAGGACTAAACCTGAAGCTGTTGAAACTGCAAAAAAACTTGCCAACTGTATCCGCCAAATTGATCCTACTCGACCAGTGACCTCTGCCATGACTACCTGGAACCAGGGTTGGGAAATATTCGATCCGCTAATGGCCGCACATGACGTCTGTGGATATAATTATCAAATACATCGTGCAGCTTCCGATCATGAGAGAGTCCCTTCCCGGGTGATTGTTCAAACAGAATCATATCCGAAAGATGCCTTCTCCAATTGGAATACCGTCCAGAGTCATAAGTATATAATCGGCGATTTTGTCTGGACGGCAATGGATTATTTAGGCGAGTCAGGGATTGGGCGTTTCTACTATCCCGGTGAAACGCGCGGTGAACATTACCAGGCTGATTTATTTCCCTGGCATGGAGCTTACTGCGGCGATATTGATTTAACTGGCTGGAGAAAACCTATTTCTCACTATCGCAACTTATTATGGAATAACACTGAGAAGCTTTACATGGCTGTTCGGGAACCCAACTCGGATAAAGGTCAGATCAGACTAACATCATGGTCAGTTTGGCCTACCTCTGGGAAAGTTGGACCTGGCCGGGACACGAAGGAAAAGACATACAGGTTGAGGTGTATTCGAGGTATCCCTGGGTTCGGCTTTACCTTAATGACAAGCTAGTTGGAGACGAACCAACAACAAAAGAGCAGGAATTCAAAGCAACGTTTACTTTGCCTTATACTCCCGGTGTGTTAAAAGCCGTAGGTGTAGAGGAAAATAAGGAATGGGAATCGATCATCTTAAAGACTGCTGGTAACGCTGCTAAAATTAGATTAATTCCAGATCGCACACAAATATTGGCTGACGGGCAGGACCTGTCATATGTTTCGGTTGAAATAACCGACGAGAATGGCAATATACAGCCCAACGCAGAAAACCGGCTGGTCTTTAATGTTGAAGGCTCGGGAGTGATTGCAGGTGTAGACAATGCCAACTTGAAGGACCTCGATCAATATGTTGGTACTACACGTAAAGCCTGGCATGGACGTGCGCTTGTTGTAATAAAAAGTACTCAAAACACTGGAGATATTAAGCTTACAGTAAGCTCGCCTGGATTACCTGATTCTTTCGTAACAATCAAAGTTACGAGGCATTAGTCGTTGTATTAACTGGAAGGAAATATGTATTCCTTAGTTTTAACAATAATGGGGAAAATTATGAGAATGACAAATAAAACAAGGCGTTGTATATATACACTACTTTCAATCCTTATATCCTGTAATTTTCTTATATGCTGTGCTTCTCGAATGAAAGGTGATTCAATTTCATCTTGTAATATAACCCGCCTTCAGGGGAATATACCGATACACCGGTTGGAATTGATGTAGACAAGCCTCGCTTCAGTTGGCAGATGATTGCTCCTGCCGGCAGACGTGGTTATGAACAAACCGCATATCAAATTGTCGTTAAAAACTCTTCTGGTAAAGCGGTTTGGGATACGGGGAAAATCGAAGACGGTGATTCGTTAGGTATTACTTATGCCGGTGACCCGATTCAGGCTGCCACGAGATACGACTGGACTGTTACAGTCTGGGACAACCATAAAGATCATGTATCACAGTCCTCCTGGTTTGAAACAGGACTGATGAATCCTGCCATGTCTGCTTGGGATAGCGCTGCCTGGATTGG
>JARRRJ010000545.1:0-3229 GCA_037380865.1 Sedimentisphaerales bacterium | reverse complement strand
GAAGCTGCTCTTGCATTTGTCCTGCAAAAACTGCACAGTCACTTCGTCAGGACAGCCTATCTTGAGTGAGCCGCCGTCGAGTCGGCATATTGTCAGCTTGTCGAACCATTTGCGCGCGTTGGCCGGATCCAGTATTTTAGCACGCTCAAGTATATCACTAAAAATATTGTCAATTTCCCCGGATGTCAAAACACCTCCCTTACTAATTTGTTGTCGGAAAAGTCTGACCTGTCAGACAAGTCCGACCTGCTCCGACGTCAGACAAAATTAACAACAAAATACGAAACATAAAGTATCAGCTATCGACTTTTGTTTGTCAAAGTATTTTTCTTATAACCTTGAAATTTTCTCAAACATTTATAATATACACGTTACTTATCACAAAATTGAAAGGTTTTATATAATGGGAATTTTTACCAGGACTGCTGGTTATTTAAAAGACAGGTTAGGAAAGACCCGGGACAAGATAACGAGTTCGCTTTCGTCAATATTGAGTCTCGGCAGGAAAATAGACGAAAGTCTGCTCGATGAGCTGGAAGAAACATTAATCAGCGATGACATAGGCGTCGAAACAACGTTAAAACTCGTTTCCGAGCTGCGCGAAGCCTATAGTAAGAAGCAGATAGCGACGACCGACGATATTATCCCCTTTCTGAAGGAGCACATTAAAAGTTACTGGCCGGATCGCGACAGGCAATTGCACCAGGCTGAAAATGGCCCGACTGTAATTTTGGTTGCGGGAGTGAACGGTACCGGCAAAACCACCAGTATCGCCAAGCTGGCCTACATATTGAACAAGAACGACAGGAAGGTCTTACTCGCGGCCTGTGATACATTTCGCGCCGCGGCAGTTGAGCAATTGACCATATGGGCCGACAGGATAGGCGTGCAAATCGTCAAGCACAAGACCGGCTCCGACCCTGCGGCTGTTGCTTTCGACGCCTGTGACGCCGCTCTGGCAAGAGGCGTAGACACGCTTATTCTCGACACAGCAGGCAGATTGCATACGCAAAAGGACCTTATGATGCAGCTTACGAAAATTCGCGACGTAGCCGCACGCAAGATTCCCGGCTCGCCACACGAAGTGCTTCTGGTACTCGATGCAACAACAGGCCAGAATGCAATCTCCCAGGCAAAATTATTCAGTGAAGCGATAAACGTCTCAGGAATAATTCTGGCGAAGCTCGACGGTACGGCACGTGGCGGAATTGTTATCGCTATAAAAGATCAGCTCGACATCCCCGTCAAATTCGTGGGACTCGGTGAAAAACCGGAAGACATAGCAGAATTTAATCCTGAAACTTTTGTCGAAGCACTATTTACGTAAAACGCTAATCGATTTTTTGATACAGAAGCAGTTGATAGAGCTTGCGTTTCTTAAACTCCTCGCCTGTCCTCTGCTCGGTAATATCAATACTTTCAAGGAGCCTGAAAGATGCTTTATCAATAAAATCATTGAACTTAGTGAGTTTGTGCCCGCCGCCCAGTACTCCCTTCGTATCAAGTTCTCTTTTGAATATATCGCATATCAGCATGCAGCCGTCTTTGTTCAGAAATTTGTGCGTATTAGAGAGTGCTTTTTCTATGTTAAGATACTGAAAGCTCTCGCAGAACATAACCATATCATACTGCTTCTCTGTCTGGAATTCCTCGTAAGTCGTCTCATAGACGCGGCTTTTACCGTTCAATAGCTTACTGATCTGTTTATTCAGGTAGGTTGACGGAGACAGACAATCTACTTCGTATCCCTTATCGATAAGCATTTTATCTATATGTCCCGTCCCGCTTCCGACGTCCAGGATACTCTTTGTGCCGTCGGGAATATGCGAGATTACAAAATTCGCATACTTATCCTGCGCTATATGAAGGTTGGCGATATCGACTTCGAGGTCGTCAGTCCAGTAGCCGTAATGAAGATGATCCAGCTTCAGAAAATAATTTCCACAGAGATATCCCACTTCCAAACCGATTTCACGTGATAACTCTTTCTTTGATTTCTTATTCATTACAACCTATATTTTCGGATAATTAGCAAGATACTCCGTCTTTGGAAGCGCACCTGTAAGAGGTCTTGCATACTCTATGAAAGCATCAGTGATTCCATTTCCATCGGTATTAATAAATTCGTCAGGCATTGATTTGGTCTTTTCTGCGACGTTCTTCAATTCCGTACGGAAAAGCTCAATCGCATAATTATCGCCTGTTCCGATTCTCTTTATCGCGATTGAGCCATTATCGAAATCCATCGCGTATTGAACTGCCTGCCTGCCGCACAAGCGTGCCTCGCTCACATCGACGGGAGACTGAATACCGGGGAAACTTCTCTGCAAATAGCCGAAAGTATCTGCTCTGACACGTTTTACTTTCAGCTTGCTTCTAACCTGGTCCGCCAGGAAATCCGCCAAAGCGCCAGTGCCGGAAAGCTGAATATTTCCATGAGCATCGACTTCCGCCTGCTCAGCCAGTTTTTTCGCCCAGGTAACTCCGTCGGCATCGCAGATTCCCTCGCTGACCGCAATAACGCATCGTCCAAGCTTGCCCAGGACATCCTGAATATCACCGATGAACTTGTCCATTGAAATGCCTCTCTCAGGCATATAGACCAGATGCGGCCCGTCATCGTCACGGATTTTGCCAAGCGCAGAAGACGCTGTCAAAAATCCCGCGTGCCTGCCCATGATAACATCTATTTTTATACCGGGCAGCGCCCTGTTGTCCAAATCGTCGCCCGTCAGAGCACAGGCTACGAATTTCGCCGCAGTTCCATACCCGGGACAGTGGTCTGTTACAAGAAGATCGTTATCAACTGTCTTGGGAATATGGAATGAACGAATATCATAGTTCTTCTCGTCAGCGACTGTGTTGAGAATATAAGCTGTATTTGCCGAATCATTGCCGCCTATGTAGAAAAAGTAGCGAATATTGCGTTTCTTGAAAACTTCAAGAATTTTCTCGCAATATTCCTCGTCAGGCTTATCTCTGCTTGTTCCAATAGCAGAAGACGGAGTAGCCGCGACTGTTTCGAGAGTGTCCTTCGAGAGTTTCCCAAGATCGATGAATTCATCCTTTACCATTCCCGCAACCGCGTGAATCGCACCATAGATGTTCTCTATTTCGGGATGTTTCTTCACTTCTTCGATTACACCCACCAGCGATGCATTAATGACTCCTGTCGGCCCGCCCGACTGGCCTACTACTGCATTTGCTTTCGGTAAACTTGCCATATCCT
>JARRRJ010000544.1:0-2682 GCA_037380865.1 Sedimentisphaerales bacterium | reverse complement strand
ATTAGGATCAATAATCTTACCAGATAAAATTGTGGCTTGTGACAACTGTATTTCATAATTATTCGTTTGGTCATCATAATTGATTACAGCCGCGAGATTTTTCTCTTTTTGCCTGGCTATAATATATGTCGACATTTGCATGGGACCTCTGCTCGTACTTACCATTCCCTGCATTATGGGGAATCGTAAGCTGAATTTACCTTCGCTATCAGTAACAATTTTTTCGTCCATAGCCGGCATAGTTGACAAGATTAAGACATCTTTGACAGGCTGGCCTTTTTCATCTTTTACTGTACCAGTGATGATTCGCACAGGAGGTTCTTCAGTTACCTGAAAAGCCTGACCGGTAGTTCGCATATTCGAAGTAGAGCTTCCTAAAACAAGAACGGGTGATTTCAGAACAATTATCGCGATTACGACAAAAATATTTCTTATAATATATACATTCGTCTTCATTTGCTTTCTCCTGTCTATTTTCTTAACGTTAGTAGTATCTCCAATTATTCACTAAACAAGCACATTATAGAGCCGTTATGATATACAGATGTAAAAACCATGAATCCGTTACACAAATTCTTTATAAATGCTAAGAAATTTCAAATAGCCAAAAATATAAAAAAACAGTCGCGAGTGTGTATTTTTACAAAGATGATTTCTTTCTGCTCATTTTTCATTCTGAACAATTTGTCCTTCCTTGGTTATTTGAAAACTATCTCACATTCTTGAAGTTTTTCTTTAAACTTATTAACACCCTCCTCTGTAACATTTGTGTTAATCAATTCGAGGTATACAAGTTCTGTGAATTTTGTTAAAGCATGTAAATCCGTATCGTCTGCGTACGGGCCGGACAGGCGCGCAACATAAATATCGGCATTTCTTAGACCAAGGATATTACTGACAAATCCCGTCTTGTGTTCTATAGTTCCAAAAACAGTCTGTGATTGGGGAAATGACTGAATGACAGATTTTGGCGATATCGACCAGGTATCAAGATTGGCTCTTACTACGCTCACATTTCGACAAAGGTGTTTAAATGCTGCCATGCGTTCATAGTGAGCAATTACACTATTCAGGAAGATAGCCATAAGAGCAATAATCGCTAATCCAATTATTATGAGGAAGGCTCTTCGAATAGTCCTGATTTTATTTATTCTGACCTTTGACACAATATCTCAATTATTAACCTTAGTTTGAAATAGCTTATTGGGCGGCAAATATTCTTCTAATCCCCCGTATTTAGAGAATTTAAGCTTTTCAGGTAATTCTTTTCTCCACTTTTCATCGAATTCTTTCAGTTGCTTATAATTACCAACAGCAAACCATATACTATCGCGAGCACCTAAAATACCATGTAGCATTGGATTGTCTAATTCAGAATCCGCTGGTTGTGAAAGAGGTGAGAACTTCGCGATAGCCTTGCCATCAGAGAAAGATGCTGTTAACCTGATATTACTCATACAGCTTCCTAAATTAGTACAATAAGTCTCGTAAACATTAGGTGTCACTTTTAGTATCCCGTTTTCCGGTATTGTGAAGATATAACGTTCACCGTCAACTTTAAAACCACTGCTATCATCCTGGCCTTTTTGGATTACATAAACACCAGAGAAACCAACTGGAAGTATGTGATGCACCATTATTGTTTTTGATGAGCACCCGCCTATAGCCAGTAATATAACCAAAATTTTGAAAATTCTCATATTATCTCCTTACGCAAATATTAGTTATAATAACATTTCTTAAGTAGTCTTCGAACTAAATGGGAAAATGAAACCAGACACTTTCCTATACTCTTTTCCTTCTTTCGAGTTATTGTTGGTCGCGTCCTTTGACCATCACTTTCCCCTCGTCCGCCGCCAAATCTCTGCCCGGTACCGGAACCTTGACGGCGTGCACCTTGTTCCTGTATGCGGCTGCTTCTAAGTCTGATACCAAGCTTGTCTACAATATCCTGAAATGCTTTGGCTCGCTTTGAAATTAGATCCTGAACGAGTTTGGCAGTTGCAGCGGCATTTTCTTTTGCTGCAGAATCTGAAATTGCCTGAAGCTCAGACATTTCAGCTTCATGCTCAACCTGCAATTGAAAACCTTTTAGAACCATAACCTGTTCTTCAAGAGAAGTAATTAAATCTCGATGCTCCTCTAACAATTTTCTCATTTTTTCAGTTTCTTCCTGAGAAGGCAACGTTTCAACCATAGTTGTTGTAACTGTCCCGCCGCGTGTTCCTGCAGGTCGTTCTAAAGTTAAGGAATCAACTACTCTGGTTTCAGATCCGCCTGTAATCGATCTGCGCATTGCTGCCTGAGCTTCAATGTTGGTTTTGAGTTTGGTAATCTGTGTTTCAATTGCTGTGATAGCTGCCTGTTGTGTCTGGGTATTGCTGTTTCGACTACTACCAGAGCGAATATCCGTATTCATGCCCCCTGCTCTTTCACCACGCCTCATACCTGAAGTTGTGCCCGTTTCTGCAGGTTGGGCAAAAGTTGATAGTACTAAGAAAGTGGTTAAAAGGATAGCGACAGTTGAGATTACATAGTTTTTCATGATACTGACCTCCGGAAAATACAAAAAACAAAATTTTCTACACTTTACCTGCTATTTCTGCGTTCTTTTCATAATATAGACGTAAAAAATGTGAATCAGTCACGAAAATTCGTCAAAAAATGCCAAAAAATTAAATC
>JARRRJ010000543.1:0-3733 GCA_037380865.1 Sedimentisphaerales bacterium | reverse complement strand
CGGCGAGAAACTTATCGACCAAATTCTGGTCATTCGACGGCAGCTCAAGATAGATAGTCCCTATATCGCTACTGAATGCAGTCTCTGTTACGAGCGAGGAATTAAATGCCCAATAGCGCGGCCTGTGATGAACTTCTCCGATTATTGTCACTTTGTAAGTTGACAAAGCATTTTTGACAAATTCTTCAGGCTCCCGGGCATTAATTTTCAGAAACTCTACGAATGGTTTCAGATAAGCTTCCGGATTGTCAATTGCAGGTCTGCTCGGATTCTTCAACAGGTATGCAAATCGTGCATTTGTTTGCGCTCGTGCCTCCTCCAGACTATCCGACGCACCGTCCTGACCTTTATTGAGCCAGCGGCCGTCTTCAAATTCGAGGAATCGGTTGTCTATCTTCGAATTGTTCGGATTCCTCGATAGTTCCGCGAGCACAACTGCATTTATATTCCTGAATATTCTTACCTCAAGGATTCTGGCATTAAGCCAGACTTTCGCATTCTCAGGATCTATTGTTTGATTTTCTGTGTCGGCGGACGGCAAACGATTCGCTATGCTCATTACACTAATTTGGCGCCACTTGCTTTGCTCGCCGCTTGCCAACACACGATTCACAACAGCATAAGCCGCTTCTGGTGTTGTGAAATCATCCGTTTCCGGAAAATCAGAGACTCTTTTGTCAACCTGATAAACACGTAAAAAACCTGTTTTGTTTTCTTCTTGCTTTGCTTCCATCGGGATTGCTGCTAAAACAAAAAAGCAAAATCCCAGAATCACTAATCGAATGTTAAAGGAAACTCGCATTTTTTAATTTTCTCCCAATCATTCTTCTTTGTGTTAAGGATTTTGAATCCACTGACCTGCCTGGTTTAGTTGAATTGATTTTAATTGCCAACTATTGTCGGGACGAGTCACAGTAATTGTATAATGCAAAGGGTTATCTGTTCTGGTTTCATCGAAGGAAACATTGCTTAATTGATAATTGCCGAAATTGAAAAATTTTCCCTGAAGGTCGCTCTGTGACAGGCCAAGATTTTCAATAGTAATATTTTTATAGTCAATGTTCGGTAAATGTTCTACTACATAGGCACGCAGAGCTGTGGCAATAGTTCCGGCACCTGCCTTTGCTTCGTTCCATTTGGCCAGTTCAGTGTCAGTTACAACGTCTTGTACTGATACGAAATTTCCTTCGGGTGTAAATGTAAAAACTTTGTCCATGATTATCTTATCTTTGTCCCAGATGGTTGCCTCGAATTTGTAGCGAATGCTTCGATTGCCGTTCGCATCAGTTGTTGCTTTTCCCCATTCGATGGTTTTTCTCGCCGTTATATCACGGTAATTCTGTGAGAAGAATTTCTCCACAAGTGCTTCGTCGATGTATCGATTTTCACTACTTCTTTATCTTTAGGGTAGCCTTCTACGTTTTTGTAATCTACAAATCCGCCGTCCTTATTGAAAGTGAAAATCTGGTTCATTATTTTCCAGTCTTTCTCCCAGATTTGTGCTTCGTACATATAACGAATGGAGCGATTTCCTTTTTCATCAGTTTCAGGTTCTCCCCATTGCAGGGATTTACGTGCAGTGACATCGCGGAAATTGTGCATGAAAAAATCTTCCACTCTTCCCATAAGCTCCGCCTTTTCGCTGGATAGTTTTGTAATTTGACCTGAGCTGGCAAAACTGGCCAGCGACATCGCTGCAATAATGAACAAAACCAGGGAGCCCAAAACAATTTGACGCTGAGATCGAACTTTGAATTTAGCAATCATTCCAAGTCTCCTTTCGATATTGGTTTTTCTTTCCACAACACACGCCAGACCCGGACAGCGGGCAGGCAGATTGATTTTCTTAAATAAATCCAGAAGATTGCGGCTGTACTCGATTCTCTTATTGGATTCAAGAGTTCCAAGTACTCTGTCATCACAGGCCATTTCCCTGTCGAGATACATATAGCGCCCGGCCCACCAGACCAGTGGATTGAACCACTGAAGAGAGCAAACAAAAGTCCAGAACCATGAGAGCCAGATATCTCCTTGCTTGAGATGTATTAATTCATGAAGTAAAATATGGCGCAGCCGCTCTCGATTGCTCCTGTTCACCACGTCGCCAGGCAATAAAATACGAGGTCTGATGGCACCGATAAGGCTTGGGCAATCAATGTTGGATGAGACGATAAGTACAGGCCAGATTCTAATTTTCAATCTTTCCTTATATTCCAGGAATATTTCCTGAAGCCACGATGGTACAGGTTTTGGCTCTTTAGCCGCCAGGTGTCCGATTCTCCTGTTTCGCAAAACTGTTAAGCCTAACAATATAAGCAATCCCAGGAACCAGAATATTACACACGAGACTCGAAGTGTTTCAGCAGTAAATATATTGCTTCGTGACAAAGAAGCCTGTGTGTCCGCAATTATTTCTGCATCGGATACGGCTCCGGGTCCCACGTTAATTTTTTCAGAAGGCTGAAACGAATTATCTGCGGCCGGTCTCGAATCAAATGAAATATTAAATTCGGAAATCAGTGATGCAGGAAAAATATTTATCGGTAAAGACCAAGGCACAAGGCATCGGACAAACAGGACAATCCATAATAATCTGCATAGCCGGGCACCGAAAAAACGGGTGAAGATGCGTCTCACGAGCAGGATCAGCAGAATGCAAAACGATACATCGATGGTTAACTTAAAAAGCCAATCGGTAAAAGTGATAAAGACTGCGGAAGCAGACATTAGGCAACCTTTCACTACTTTTCTTTTTTTGTTTCGAGTAATTGCTGAAGTTTCTCAATCTGCTCTTTTGAGAGATTTTCCTTTTCGATAAAATGCGTCATCATGGAAACAGGATTGCCGCTGAAAAACCTTTCCAGAAAAGAGCGGCTCTCTTTGCGCAGGCATTGCTCGCGTTTCAGCAGGGGGGTATAAACATTTACTCCATGCTTCTTGTCTTTAGCAATCGCTTTCTTTTGTTCGAGCCTGTCAAGGAATGAGCGAACAGTTCTGTTGTTCCATGTGGTCTTGCCCTCAAGAGCTTCGAATATCTCGGATGCACTGAGAGGAGACTGGCGCCATAAAATTTCCATAATTTCCCATTCGGAAGGAGAAATACTGATTTTGTCACGTTTCATTTCAAAATCTCTCATGACTGAACGACCTCAGATAAAAAAGTGTAATAAATTGTGGGAGTATCTTATTCTTAAGGTGCTCTAAAATAAGAAGTTAGAGAACAATTTGAAATATCAGAAAGAAAATCAAAAAATAATTTTAATCAACTCGTTCGGCTCGATTCTGAAGTTGGAGCCTTTACCTTCGAAGAAGCCATGCTCCTGAATCATGTGAATGTTCAGGTCTGACCACATTATATTCTCGCCTGTTTTGATAAGCTGAACTTCAGTTACTCTTTTCGCGAATCTTCCCGGGTGCGGCCATGGACATACAAGGGAACCTTTGGCTTCCTCAACTCTTGTCTTAAGTTCGTGAGTCGCGGCCTGCTCTTCTTTTGTCGTTGTGTGTTCCGTTATTGTTACTACGTCCGTCGTGATTGCCTGCATGCCTCGGAAAGGAATCAGGACCCAATTGCCCAGACCCAATATTGCTGCGTTTGTAATTTCCTTCATTCGGGTTGTAATCTGCTCTATGCTAAATCCTGATTTGGCAACTTCTGCCATGTCAGCTTCTATTATTTCAGGAAGACTTCGCCTGTCCGAACCGAGGAAGCCTCCGGCGACCATTTTCGACG
>JARRRJ010000542.1:0-3327 GCA_037380865.1 Sedimentisphaerales bacterium | reverse complement strand
AGCTCAATATTGATGAAATTTCCTGAGGAAATCTATTGGAAAATGCTGCACGAGAAGGCTCGAAAGGAAGCGCACTTAAAGTTCGTCAAGCTCACCCAGGAAAGAATCGGACAAGTCCAAATCTGAGAAACTGTCGGATGAATCCAGCGCAGGGGCCTTTTGAACCGGAGCCTTTGCCTGCTGAGGTTTCGCCTGAGTTTGTTTTGTCATTTGCTGGACCGGCGGCGGCGCGGCTTCTTCGGGTTTGCCGTCAATTTGAAGCTGAAAAGTCAGAGGTCCTATCTTGATATAGTCACCGGCATGAACTACTCCCTCGCTTATTTTCTGACCATTGAGGAACGTCCCGCAGCGCGAGTTGAGGTCGCGGATTTTCAAGTCGTCACTGTTTTTACTCAACTGGCAGTGTCTTCGGGAAACAAGTTTCAGGGGAATACGCAAATCGCAATCGTGCCTCCTGCCAAGAATAGTGATTTCGCTCGACAAAGGATAAGTCCTTTGTGTGCCGTTCTTCGTGAATAGAACTAAATTTGCGTGCATATGAGCCTTCCTCTTTTAGTTCTGCATTCTTATCTTCGTGTACCGTAACAGCCGGTGGTTTGATTTCGACGTACGGGTATTCTGGCACAACTGATAATATTATATCGAGATGGTAGCCACAATGCAAGAAAAAAAGGGACTTTAAATAATATTGACATTATCACTCATGTGGGTTAAAGTCGATTAGGTTCGAAATTCAGGAATTTGACAGAATGATTAAGATAAAAACGGATTGATATGGCGCATGTTAAGCTCCCTGACGGAAGTACGCTGGAAGTCGATAACTCTATAACTGGCAGGCAATTAGCGGAAAAAATAGGTCCAGGACTTGCGAAATCTGCAATAGCGGCAAAAGTTAACGGTCAACTCAAAGATTTGTCAGCTCCCCTAACTTCAGGAGATTCCGAAGAAATCTCGGTTCAAATTATTACGCCCAGAGACAGAGAAGGCCTTGAGACAATGCGTCATAGCTGTGCTCATGTGATGGCTGAAGCGATTTGCAGCATCTGGCCTGGCACAAAGCTGGTTTACGGACCGACTGTCGAGGACGGATTCTATTACGATATCGATCTTGATGAGCCGATACGCCCAACGGATTTCGAGCGAATCGAAGAGAAGATGGCGGAAATCGTCAAGGCCGATAAGCCTGTTTTCCGCAAAGAGATGACTCGCCAGGAAGCTTTAAGCAAACTCGCGGGTGATAAATACAAGACTGACAATATAAATCGCACAGATAGCGAGATTATAACTTTTTACTCACACGGCGACGGCTTCGAAGATTTGTGCAGGGGACCTCACGTTCCGAGCACGGGAAAAGTGGGTGCATTCAAGGTTATGTCAGTAGCAGGCGCCTACTGGCATGGGGACCCGACTCAAAAAGTTTCAACGAAGCGGGTCCCGGTTTCGCTTTTATCCATGCCAAGGGTATGATTATCTGGAACGAAATCGTTGATTTCTGGCGAGGTGTCCATAAGAGATACGATTACGAGGAAATACGCACGCCAATCATTCTCAACGAAGCGCTTTGGCACAAGAGCGGCCACTGGGATCATTATAAGGAAAATATGTATTTTACCACTATCGATGGTCTCGGCTACGCAATCAAACCTATGAATTGCCCGGGAGGGTGCCTGGTTTACAGTACAAGGCAGCATTCATATCGCGAATTTCCGAAACGTGTAGCCGAACTCGGGCTTGTACACAGGCACGAAGCAAGCGGCGTCATGCACGGCCTGTTCCGAGTAAGGCAATTCACACAGGACGATGCACATATTTTCTGCACGCCCGAACAAATTGAACCTGAGATAGTATCTGTTATTGAGCTAACGTTCGAGATTTACAAGGCTTTTGGATTTGACGATTTTCATATCGAGTTGTCAACAAAGCCCGAAAATCACATTGGCTCTGATGAGATTTGGGATATTGCAACAAATGCTTTGATAGCCGCTCTCAAGCATAAAGGTATAGAATTTAAGATAAACGAGGGAGATGGAGCCTTCTATGGGCCGAAGATTGACTTTCACATCCAGGATTGTCTCAAGAGGTCCTGGCAGCTCGGCACGATTCAGCTCGATTTTTCGATGCCTGAACGTTTCGAACTGGTTTATACTGACAGAGACAACACCGAAAAGACTCCCGTTATGATTCACAGGGCGGTTTTGGGCTCTTTCGAGCGTTTTATCGGTATTCTGATAGAGCATTACGGAGCGATTTTCCCGCTCTGGCTTTCGCCTGAACAGGCAAGGGTACTTCCAATCAGCGAAAAAACCAATGATTACGCCAGGAACATCGAAAATAAGCTGAAGGAAGCAGATTTAAGGTACAGCTGTGATTATTCGGACGAAAAAATTAATGCGAAAATCGTCAGGGCTTATAACGAAAAGGTCCCTTACATGCTCGTTGTCGGACCGAAAGAAGCCCAGTCGGGCACTGTAAATGTGCGTATTATGGGTCATAAAGAGAATCCGACGTTGGAAATAGACAAGTTTTTGGAAAGAATCAAATCAAAAATAGCCGATAAAGAAATTGATTTGGCTTTTTAGGAAGATTTTTTTATAATTGTAACTGGTAGTGTATACCGGTGTTATGAATATTTGATTTTTGTTTTTACAGAAAGGTAAGGTGGCGCACAATAAATAAAAAAGGTTTAAGGATAAATGGAGGGATTCGGGCTAACGTAGTAAGATTGATTGATGAATCAAACAATCAAGTGGGGATTATCGAAAAAGAAGAGGCACTTGGAAAAGCACGCGAGACAGGTTTGGATCTTGTGGAAGTCGCTCCATTGAGTGACCCTCCTGTGTGCAGGCTGATGGATTATGGTAAGTGGCTTTATGAGCAAAAGCGCAAAGAGCGCGATGCTCATAAAAAGAACGTTCGCCATACAGCTACACTGAAGGAAATCAGGCTCAGGCCGGAAACGGACAAGCATGACCTCGAAATCAAGCTAAAACACGGGCGCGAGTTTATCGAGAAAGGACACAAAGTCCAGTTCACCATCTTTTTCCGCGGGCGCCAGATACTGCATCGGGATAAGGGTTTTGAAATGCTCGAACAGATCACGGAGCAGCTTAGCGAGTTGTCGAAAATCGAACGTCCGGCTCAAATGAACGGAAAACGGATGACCCTGTTGCTTGTGCCGCGAAAACACGGCAATATTGATTAGAAAAACGGGTTAACTGTAAAATCCGTCATTAGATACCAGGCTTTGAGGAAGTATCTCCGTGTGTCCGGTGAAAGTGTGGCTTTAAAGGTCTGCTTCTCCCTTTTTTTAATGTATGCTAACGAGTA
>JARRRJ010000541.1:0-2637 GCA_037380865.1 Sedimentisphaerales bacterium | reverse complement strand
GCCCAGTTGGCTTCATCATTACTGATTCTGTCATCCTCCGCTGCTGATACTCCAGCCGGACCTACCTGTTCTTCTACCCACATTTCACGATGGCCTTTATCTATCAAAGGACCGCCTGAAGCATCTCCATCCACGACAATCTCGAATGTATCGTTATGTAATCCAGTCTGCGAAAAATCCCAATAGTTATCATAAGCTTCATAAAGGAAGTACAGCTTATTAAGACCTTTGATCCAGCCAACACGAACAATAACATCGAGGTTGTTAGGGTCTGCTATATCATGCTTGCCTGAATCTTCCCAAAGCTGGTCGGTACCGATTTTGTAACCATCGGGTACTATTAACCAGTCGTCTGCGTTGCCGTCTATTCGCGGAATCATGTTTGGAGGAAATTGAAAAACTTTAAATGTGACATCTTTGCGATCAAGTGCTGAAGCATTGGAAAATATTAATATTGTGATTGGGATGATGATAAATAACCTGAATTTTGCCATCAATACCTCCATTAAAAGCATATCATATCGAAATCTGTCATAACGAGAACTCGACTTCTCCCGCCATAGCTGTTACAGAGCCGATTTCAGGATTACCTATAACAATCATTTTCGTCTCGTGAGCTTTCATCTCCAAAGGCACAGAGACTTCTCCCAAATGATCTACGAATCCTCCAATATCTTCAATGTTTCCAGTCATTGCATCGAAAAGCTGTATTGGAGCTATTCCTGTAAGACTCGCCGTAAATTGTTGATCCTGGTCGCTTTCGTTGAAGAAGAAATAAACATCCGCATCGCTTAATCGGCGATGACGATATTTAATTGCAGGGATTTCTTTATTTAAACTGACATCAGGAGAAGGCAACGCATTCTTTACTTTTTCGGTTATCGAGCCTTCAGGCTCGTGTATTGCCCAGCTTATGTCAGCAGGTCCCTTGGCGTCAAGGAAAGTCTTTTCAATTACAAGTTGAGGCACAGCGCCGAGGAAAATTACCTTTCCTCCATTTTGTGCGAAGCTTTTCAGACGATCCAAGGATGGCTTTGAAATTGCTGTGATTGGGGGGACAATAATAGCTTTGTAACTCTGGCCGCTCAGGTTCACAAAGCTATTACCCTCTAATTTCATTACCAAAGATAAAGCCTGCTCGTCAACAAAGTCGAAATCTCTCTGATTTTCCGTAAGCTGTTGAGAAATCTTGAGAACATCTGCATCCGCCTCGTTATTTCCGAGCCACATACTTGTTGTGGGATAATACAGACCGATCTGAGCAGCCGGAAGTCCCTGAGAAAGAACATAACATACTCTGTTCAAGTATTTCGCCGCATTTGGAAAACGCTCATCAGCAAGCCAGCCTCTCATCCCGCTGACACCTCTTGTTGACGCAGGAATCCACATTATTTCTACCATATTTATGCCGCGAACAATCTGATAGTTTAGAATCCACATTGCCTGCTCGAAATTCGGAGTAGGTTTATATGCAGCAAAGCTCTCAGTGAACGAGCGCGGCCTGCCAAACAGGTGAGCAGCCGACGAAGCATATTTTGGATAATCGGAAACTTTATCAGGCCAAATCTGGCTCCATATTGCATCGACACCTGGCATTTGAACTTGTCTCATACATCTGAAAAAATCCCCTTCGGAAGTAGCCAGACTGGTCATCATATCTTCGTGATTGAGGTGCACCAGGTATTCAAGATTATTTGTATCACACCATTGTGCGAGCATACCAAAATAATTGGTAAAAGAAGCAAGATAAGGTCTGATGTCATAGCCTTTTTGCTTCTGAAACTCGTCGAAAATAATATCAGTCCAGGGTATAAAACCATAATCAGGCTCGTCACCTCTGAAACCAAGAACAATTTTCCCAAATTTGTCGCCTATTACTTTTTTATATCCTTCGTGCGTCCATTCGATAAACTTTGCCACGGCATCAGGATTGAGATAATCGCACAAAGCGTGCGTGCCGTCTTTAACCTGCCCTTTGGGATTATTTACAGAACGTGTTGCAGAAGTACGGTGCTGCTTCTCAATAAGCTGTACTTCCCATGGCCCTTCAGGTGCGGCCCAGTTCAGTTTTCCATCTTTCGGCTCAAGTACTATCGAACTGTTATCGTTTGCATTTACAGCAACTGCGCAAATTACATTTTCGTTTATCTGTCTATCAACGACATCGCCGCCATTCGCAGAAAATCTGTCACCTGTCCTGTAGGTCTGCATTGTAAGGTCGGGGCGCTCCTCGCTGAATTTGCCGCCTGCGAAGCCGCTCGGATATTTGCCTTCATCAACCAGCCAGACATGCATATCCTTCTGGCTTGCCTGCTCAACTGTATATTTGACCAGGTCGAACCATTCGGGTGAAAGATATTTTGCAGTCATATTGTAACCAGCTTCTATGGTTATAATCTTTACGTTCTTCGAGCTGTATTCATTCAAATCCCGTACAATCACTTCCTTGTTCACAGGTCCATCCCAACCCCAGTAAAACGTTATGCTATATTCCGACGGAGGCTCCTCAAAATTTGAAGTTATCGCTTCGGCTGATGAATTAGACAGCTTCTGCCATGGTGTTTCCTGTGAGAATGCGGCATTCTGAAAAATCAGAACTGCAATAAGAGATGCTAACATTATCGCTGCAATTTGATA
>JARRRJ010000540.1:0-3777 GCA_037380865.1 Sedimentisphaerales bacterium | reverse complement strand
TAGTTTTCGATACGATTATTAAGAAAGTACCACCTCCCGAAGTCGCTCCCAATGCGCCTTTGCAGATGCTCGTTACTAACCAGGAATATTCAGACTATGTCGGGAAAATTGCTATAGGCAGAGTTTTTTCGGGAGAAATTGCCCAGGGCCAGAGAGTAACTGTGATCGATAAGGAGGGATTACATACACAACAGAAGGTTTTGCAGATACACCAGTTTTACGGCCTTGGAAGGCAGTTAGTTGAAAGCGTGCAGGCTGGTGACATTTGCGCGATTTCAGGACTCGACCCGGTCGATATAGGCGACACAATCGCCTGTGCGGATAATCCTTCACAGCTTGCAGTGATTTCAGTCGATGAGCCTACGATGACGATGACGTTCAGAATCAATGACGGCCCGTTCGCAGGCAGGGACGGAAAATATGTCACTGCAAGACAAATCGGAGAAAGACTTGAAAAAGAACTGCAGCATAACGTAGCTTTGAGAGTAGAACCTGGCCAAACACCCGAAGAGTTCGAAGTTTCAGGCAGAGGCTTGATGCACCTCGGAATCCTGCTCGAGAATATGCGCCGCGAAGGTTTCGAGCTTTGCGTGGGAAAACCAAATGTTATCCTGAAAATAATCGACGGAAGAAGACATGAGCCGATAGAGCTTCTGGCGATTGATTGCCCCATGGATTGCCAGAATTCGGTAATGAGTCTGCTCGGTGACAGAAGAAGCGAAATCCTCAGGATAGATTCAAAGAGCGGCACAAAAGATTTTGTCCACATGGAATTTATGATACCCTCGCGCGGCTTATTCGGTCTTCACGCGAGAATGCTGAACGCAACACAGGGAAGAGCGATTATGCACCACACATTCGAGCGGTACGAACTTATGCGCGGCGCAATCCCTCAGAGAAAAATGGGCGTTATGATAGCAACTACAACAGGCCAGGTAACAGCCTACGCGCTCGATGCATTATACGACAGGGGATTCTTCTTCGTCGAGCCGGGCGACAAAGTCTATGAAGGCCAGGTAGTCGGCGAGCATTGCAAGGAAAACGACATTCCCGTCAACGCAACAAAAGCAAAACAATTAACAAACATCCGAGCGGCTGGAAAAGACGACGCCGCAAAAGTCAGGCCGGCAAGAAAAATGAGTCTCGAAGCCGCCCTCGAATACATCCAGGCAGACGAACTCGTAGAAATCTGCCCCACCTCAATCCGCCTCCGCAAGCGCCTCCTAAAAGAAACCGACCGCCGCCGCTCACTTAGACAATCCAGTTAAAACAATCTCTTTCCATGAATTACTATATTTGTCTCTTTCCAGGTTTTGCATATACGACTTGAACCAGCCATGTAAGATATTCATTATAATATTTTCGTTCTGGAAAAGTTATGATATCTTTCCGGGGTAAAACGCTACTTATAGCGCATAAAACTCTTGCGGCTTGTGCCGACTAATACACGATAGCCTGTCGCTACGAACTTGTCGATGTTTCGTAAAAGTTCGAGGTTGTGCTCGAAACTTTTTCCGAAGCCAATTCCCGGGTCGATAAAGATTCGCTCTTTCGGGATGCCAAGCTGCTTGGCTTTTTTTGCTCTGTCTAAAAGAAATTCCAGCACTTCGTTCACGACATCTTTGTACTTAGGCTCTTTCTGCATCGTCGCGGGTGTTCCCTGCATATGCATTAAGATGACAGGCACTTCGTACTTTGCAGCTAACTGGCCCATTCTTTCATCACTTAGAGCTGTTATATCGTTTATCATCGCCGCTCCTGCATCCAAAGCTGCTTTGGCGACTTCGACATTGTATGTATCGATGCTGATTGGAATATGTATCTTTTTAGAAAGAGCTTCGATTACTGGTGTCACTCGATGGATTTCTTCATTTATAGAAACAGGTTCCGAGCCTGGTCGGCTCGATTCGCCTCCGATATCAACTATTGCTGCGCCCTGTGAAGCCATTTCTATGCCGTGCGCGATGGCTTTTTCCGCGTCGAAGAACTTTCCGCCGTCACTAAAGGAATCGGGAGTGACATTCAGAATTCCCATTATGAGACAGCCTTCGGAAAAATCCAGTTTTCCTTTTGGCCAATGTAATATTTTTGTCGCATCAGCTTTCATGCGTCACTACCTCGAATCCGATTCCTCGCAGCTTGTTTGCAAGGCTGCTTTCTGCATCTTTAACTATAACACGAGTGTTTTGAAACTCTCTGCGAACGGGATAATTTTTTCTGAGGTTGTCGAAGAATTTTCCCCTGTTTTGTTCAGGCTCTTTTGAAATCTGCCGCAGGTTAGCGTCGTCGTTCTTTATATTATAAACTTTCCTTACGGAATCCAGGACAAGCGTCTGCTCCTTTCTCTTGAGTTTAGAAAGCTCGATGGTTTTCACTTGCGGCTCAGGCAGGAAGTCACTTGCTTCGTGCTGCGGCTCCATTCCGAAATATTCACAGACTGATTTGTATATCATAATCAGGCCTGCGATTTTGCCATCGAGCGAATAGCCGGCAATATGCGGCGTGCCTGTATCTACCATTTCCAGAAGACTTGTATCGATATTGGGTTCGTTTTCCCATACGTCCAGAACGGCAGATTTCAGATGCTTGGCTTTAATTGAATCCGCGAGCGCTTTGCTGTTCACAACTCCGCCGCGAGAGGCATTAATAAAAACACAGCCTTTTTTTAGCGAGCTAAAGAAATTCTCGTCAGCAAGGTGAAATGTCTTGTCGATACCCTCGAATGTGAGCGGCGTATGCAGTGTGATAAAATCACACTTGAAAAGCTCCTGCAACTGGAGAAACTTCGGGTCGTCAGTCTGCCTGTATAAAGGCGGGTCGTTCAGCAAAACTTCCATTCCCAGAGCGTGGCATTTCTTCATTACTCTGCTTCCCACGTTGCCGACGCCTATGATTCCGATAGATTTTCCTTCGAGAGCTATTCTGCGTCTTTGTGCAACTTCAAGTATAGCCGCGATTACATATTCAGCGGCGGAGTTCGCATTGGAACCCGGCGCAGATGCGAAGCCGATTGCGTTACGTCTCAGGAAGCCTACATCGACGTGGTCGAAACCTATCGTTGCGGTTGCGACGAAGCGCACCTTGCTGCCTGTTAGTAAATCCGCAAATACAGGTGTGATGCTTCGCACAAGCAGGATATCCGCGTCAGCGACGACATCCTTTTTAATGTCACGCCCGCTGATAACGTGAACCTGCCCGATTGAAGAAAAACATTCCGTTACAAAAGGAATATTCGCATCTGCAACTATTTTCATGATAAAAACTCCGTTTGCCATTGATTGTATGCCGTGTTTTATTCGTCAGGCCCTTGAATCGGTCAAGCTGATAACTGACGACGAAATAATCCAGGAGCAGGTCGTGAGGCACGTTCTTATGATGGCTGCCAATTTGAATGTGAGCCAAAGTCCGCCTGCGCTCGGCCAGCAAATACATCGCCTGATTAGAAAGTTGTCAGGAATCGAGGATCCCTATCGCGAATTAAAACAGAGATTTAACAGACTGGCTGTGCAAATGAGTGCTGAATTCAAGCGTAGTATCAGCTCCTCAGAAAAACCTTTGGAAGCGGCTGTCAGATTAGCAATCACAGGCAATATCATCGATTTAGGTTTGAAAACATCGCTAACAGAATCCGATGTTGATCGAATCTTAAAAACCTGTTTAACGGCGGATTTTGACTCGTCACAAATGGATGAGTTTGAAAACTCGATAAAGAATGCCGCCAGGATTTTATATCTGGCTGATAATGCGGGCGAGATAGTTTTCGACCGTTTACTTATC
>JARRRJ010000539.1:0-4361 GCA_037380865.1 Sedimentisphaerales bacterium | reverse complement strand
GTTTTTGTCGAACAATTCAAAATCTTCTTCGGATAAGTGATAACTATTATCTATAAATATAGCCTCCTTGAATCCACAGGCATCTTCAAAAATGAACGGGTTGTTTAAGAAAAAACCCTTAGCGCCTTCTGCTTCCTTCAGCATCTTGACGATAAATCCCGAGTCGGTATGATGAGATAATGTTGGTCTCCATTTCTTCTTGTATCTAAGAACACCATCTTTTAAGAAAGGTCTTGAGCCTCCGAGGCTTATCGTCTCAAATCCATTCTCTTCGAAATAACGCATGGAAAAATAGTATATGGCTCCGATGGCGCCGTCTTTAACATACTGCATGTTTCCGTCCTTGATGCCGAGTGTGGCAAGTTTTGCCCATTTTCCCTCATAATTAAGCAAAGCTCCTGCGACATATTCATCATCTTTCTTAACCAGAAGGAGGTCTTTGAAAATGCCACGTTTTCCGAATTGTCTTTTAACAAAGTCGTAATTCGAGGATAGAGTTTTGTCGCCGTAGATTTGATTAATATAAGGTTCGTACATGTTATTGTAGAAGTCGACGAAACGGGACATCTCGTTTGTCACTTCAAAAGTGAGCTTGTTTTTCTTTATCTTGCTCAAATCGGATTTGAGGCTGGAGTTACTGTTTTTGAAAACAGAATTCCTTACGGTCAGAACATCGAACTTGGCTGATACCCAGCCCGGGATGTAGAAACAATTCATTTTCTCGGATAATGAAAGGCGCCTGTGCGGAACTTGCACGATAACCAGCGAACAACTGTGCCTGTTATGCTCAATTTCGCTGAGTATTTTCCCAAGCCATTTCTTTCCCATGTAATTCTGCTGAAAGGAATCTCCGTAAGCCAGGTTGGCAAAGTAATTTTTGTCAATGGCACGGCCGGCATATATAATTGCCAGATCGTGTCCGCTGGAAATCTCTTTTCCCCCGATGATCCATGTGTCCAGGAGAAATTCATCACAGAACTTGTAGAGGTATCTGATCGGCTTTAACAGGCATCGTATCGAATCCGGTGTCATGTGATAAATATTCTTGCCTGTGTTGCGAAGGCTTTGAAATATGTTTTTCTGGTGTTTATAATGATCCATGTCTTATGTATTGGGCTTAGGTTTCAGATTCTACAAGGCCATTTTGCCCATGTGATCTTCTTTCATGACTATACGAATCTCGAAGTTAATGCATTTTTTCAGGCAATACATAAAGTATTTATCAATTATTAAAATTGTTTCTTATCTTCCTAATGCGCTGATGCAATTTCCATCTCAATTTGCTGCATTTCAAAAGAATGCCGCACAGCAGACTTACTGTATTTCCAATGAAACCTTTGCCTGAGATAACTATGTCAACAATGTCTTTTTCTGTTGCCCAGTACCTTTTCCAGCGGCTTTCCCCTAAACCAAAATTAATTAGACTTATTCCTTCATTACAGATATCACGGATTACATGTGTGTACAATACCTTGCCATAAGACAATGTAGAAGAGCCATACGTTCGCTTATATGACATCCATTTCATATAAAAGTTATTGTTTGCTCTCAAGCCAAAAAGAAAAGCAGTATCCTCGTTGTCCACATTGAGTATCCATGCACAACCAATGCCTGACCGTCCCAATTCTAAAAGAAGTTTTTGGTAGAACGGTTGTACCAAAACTGCTTTTCCTTCTTCTTTTATCCAGCTATTTTTCTGGATATCAGCAAGGCGTGCAATAATTTCAGGAGTTATTTGTAATCCGCGGTTTTGGCAATCACTTTTAGGTAGTGCAAGTGCTGGTGTTAATTTTCCTTTATTATATTGTCTTGATGCGATGGGCGCAACAACAACATTTCGCAAGCGTCATATTACTTTGGTAAATATGTCCTCAGACGAAGTATATTTATTATACAAAATATGAGCTATCTTCTCTTTCCGAAATACGTCAACAATTGTGTCGATGGCTTCCTGGAATTCCGGATCTATCAGGATTCCTGTACAACATAGAAAGTTCGTAGGCACTACCTTTGCTAATTTAAGACCTAAATAGTTATGTATTGTAAGCGGGAGTATAGCTACAAGCTTCGAATCACACCATGTTGTAACCAATAACGGTTTTCCCTTGACATTTTTCTCCGTTATAAATGTCTGTACCAGGGCACGCGAAAGATATGGTGGAGCAATACAAGCCTGATTAAAAAGATTGTCCCAATCCTTCGAAAGAGCAGAAATATCATCTGTACCACGAATTATTCGGCAATCAAAACCGCATCCGATTTCTGTTTTCATTTGTCAAAGTCTCCATTTTGCGACTTTAATTTTTGTTAAAGAACCAATCACAATCTTATCGGATTACTGCGAAGGTATAAGGTATAGGATAGTCATTAATGTTTTCTGTTGTTTCAAATGAACAAATTATTAGTTTGGATATGTCGCTTTCCATTAGACAGTGATCTGAATATGTTTGCTCTTTTATGAATAATCTCAACAAGTTCCGGCAACGGATCCGCAACTGAATATCGAAGACCGCTTTCACGCCATCGAATTCTTGTGGTGCTTCGTTTTCCTCTTAAAAGAAAGTAATATGACGCTTGCGAAATGTTGTTGTTGCGCCCATCGCATCAAGACAATATAATAAAGGAAAATTAACACCAGCACTTGCACTACCTAAAAGTGATTGCCAAAACCGCGGATTAAACTCAAGAATTTTCACTGATTTGTCACGATTATCAACAAGAAAATCAATATTTGCGACACCATTCCATTCAAGCTCTGAAAGCAACTTTCTTCCAATATTAAGTATTGCATCGTGATTCTTAAATTCCTGTAATACTCCTATACGATACGGATTCGGTTGAAATAATGAATGATATATAGTGTAGGCCAAAATCTCACCATCACGGCTGCATACTGAAAGTGAAAAATGATCTGCGGGAATATAGCTTTGAAATATATATTCATGATTTTTCATTATACGTTTGTCACGCCAGGCTTCTTTCAGGTCTTCAGCTTTTTCGACTTTAACTATACCGAAACCGCCGGCTTCAGAAACTGGTTTTAATAGTGCCGGGTATTCGACGGAATCCATTTCTTGTACGTTAATATCTTCTCCGGAATTCCCTGCATAAATTGTTGGTATCGAAGGCAAATCATGTTGAAGCAGGAAATTATGAAACGCCCATTTATCATTGGTTAATGCGATTTTCTCAGGCTCCGCTAAAGGAGGTATTCGTGCAGATTCGGAGATTCTGGCGCGATTTTTTGAGATTAGCTCAACTCCTTTTACCTTAACAGGTAATATTAGGTTTATCTTTAGTTTTGTTATCAGCTTATTAATTTCGTCGATCCATTCGTCATCATTTTGGCTGTTATTATAATGAAAGCTTGCACAAAATCTGCTATATCGTGATAAAGGTTTTCGCTTTCTCGACAAAAGATGAGCTTTAACTTTCGATGACTGTCCAAGGCAGCGAAGTACTTTTACTGTTAACCAGTCTTCTGCATCGGGGATTAGAACCGAAATTGTAGGTATTTTGTTATTCATTATTGATTGTTCCGCTCTGTACAGGCATACGTCGTCCCCGTGGGGTGCTGTCGTTTACTTTACATATCCCTATGTCGTATATGAACTTATGTTATTTTATTGTTCTAATAAGCGCCTGTTTACATATGCTTCGATTCAATAGTGTCCGTACTTTTCGAATGCGGCGACGCCGCCGTTTTCATCTGGAAGAAAATCAAGAATCAGATCTGTCATATCTTCCGCCGCAACTCGTATCGAATCCTCGGTCAAAGAGCTGATCTGAATCTGTGCGACGTAACGTGCCGGATTCTTGAAGAAGTTAAACCTCCTGCCTGAAAGACCTTTGAAGCCGCTCTGATCTGTGGATAGTTGGCCATTCACAACGTAGAAGTTCAGGACAGTGACCTCAGAATAGACAGGTTGCTCCTTGTGAAAACGATGTATCAGACAATTTACCTTCCGTCCCTGGCTTGTATCGAAAGAAGACCCGATTGTACTGTCATGTATCCATCCGCTGCCCGGGTAGCATACAGTAGGACTATGACCAAGCATACCGCCGGGCCGAGTGGAACAATAGACTACGTAAACATCAACCCAGGATTGCGTGTCACTATTGTCATAGCGCCTGCTGATATAGTCGTCCGCGAAGTTCCTTTCCATGTATTCCCTGGTTATAGTCGGTATGGCCACATCTGTGCCAATCCAGTTATCGATCACTTTAGGAAACTCGCTCAGTGGAACAGGCAGATTGATGGAGGTGTTTGCAGCTTTTGATGCCAGAACACGATAGGTAAATCCTGATGATATCAACAGCAGTAAAGCCAGTGTCCAAAAAGACAAGACACGTACCCGCCC
>JARRRJ010000538.1:0-3784 GCA_037380865.1 Sedimentisphaerales bacterium | reverse complement strand
GAGTAACATGAGGTACAGCGGAACCAGTCATGTCATCAAAAATGATCCCTATGAGCTGAGTTTTGTTTTTCCCAGGGACAAGAACTTCCGAATCAAGAGCATATCCGCGCATACAAGTGAAGGTGAAGAATTGCAGGCATCATCTGCGAATCATCAGGGCTGGGCTGTAGCTACAATTAACTGTCCCGAAACGACTGACGTTGTCTGGGAAGTCGAGTTTGAACCGGCCGTCATTTATGCCTATCCAACTCAGGTGCCCACAAACCTGCGCGTCGAGCGAGTCGGCCTGGACGGAGTTAATCTGACATGGAGCGAGCAGTATTACCTCAACGTGGGTTATCAGGTTTATCTAAATGGCGAACTTATGGGATATACACCCAGGGCGGCATTTCCGCTCAGTGGACTCGATCCGGCTGCTGAGTACGCTGCAGGAGTCGAGACAGTCTGGGAAGACGGCACGACAAGTGAAAGGAAAGTGGAACAAACGTTCTCAATTAAGTCGATGGTTCCCCGAGAGATGCCGTTGAGTCAATTTACGCCTGTTCGTTCCGGAGGCCGCATGGGCGGCCGCACGGGTATGCGCAGGAGTGGAAGTGCCGGCCAGCCTTTCAGCGTTGGAGATAATACCTACGAGGATGTGATAACGTCGAATCCCAATATTGACATGACATACGATATCAAAGGTATATTCGATACGTTTACTGCCATGGTCGGTATCGGTGACAATTCTAGCGTCGATAGCGGTGTGGACTTCATAATCTTGGGCGATGGCAAGGAACTATGGCGAAGCGCCAGCCTGAAAAAAGCCGACGGTGTCAAAACTGTCAACGTCAAAGTAACCGGCGTAAAGTCTCTGGTCTTACGCACTGAAAGCGTGACAAGTGAAACTCAAAGAGGCCAGCAGAGAGGCGGCCGCAGGCAGCGCAGTACACTTCAGGCCGCATGGATAGACACCAAACTGCTCATGGACTAACAAAGCCCAGGCCGGCGATAAGACTCCCCATGTTTGACTCGCCCTATTCGGAGTTCCTTCAGAAGTCTGTGAGAACTTTCTATTGCATCCTGCATAGCTTGCAAACAAATAAAAAAGGGAGCAAAAAGAATAGCTCCCTTCTTAACGGCAATGGAAAAACTCGGCGATTTCAGAGGAACTTCGCAAAAGTGCTGAAATGCACGGCATTGCCATTTTATTATTTTGTCGCGAAAATGATGCCGAGAATTAAGATTTCCCGGGAAATTGAGCGTACCCGGCCACAGGTTAAGGATTAGTCCTGTTAGCGGCGCTCGAGTCAAGAATGTTTTGTATCTCTGAGATTTCCTCCTGAGTTAAAACTTCGATTTGGCGGTTAATCTCCAACGCATCCTGCAAATAATGCTGGGCCTGATCGAGTTCCTTAAGCTTTGCATACACACGTCCGAGTCCGAGAAGCGCGCTAACACGCGGCGGGCTGTTCGCAGGAGTTAATTCCACAAGCCTTTCATAATCATCACGGGCATCTGCAAGCCGATTATTCATATTCGCAAGAATGTTACCTCTGGTGTCAAGCAGATAAATGTCGTTCTGCGAAAGAGCCAGACCTCTATTGACAAGTTCCAGTGCCTCGTCGTAGCGCTGATCATGTTCCTGGAGAATCCAGGCCAGATTATTGAGAATCTGTACATCGTTCGGGTATTGCTCAAGCAATTCCTTATACATTGACACGGCGCGTTCTGCCTCTCCGGTTTGATAGAGTGTAGTAGCCAGTGCGATTTGGGTATTCTTCAATTCCGGATCGATTTTCACAGCTCGTTCCAGAAGTACAATAGCTTCTTCGTTCTGATTACTACTTTGCTCAATCGACGCCAGTCTCGATTTGGACAGTTTTTGATGCCGGGGTAATTTTCACAGCTTCTTCAAGAAGCGTTACAGCTTCACGTCGCAATGTTTCGGAATCAACAGACCTCAGGGCCGAGGCGGCATCTATGAGCGTGGAAGTATTTTGTTCGTCCGCTGAAAGATAGGCAGCGCTTATGTGCGAAAGATCATCATATTTCTTCTGCGCCATTAGAAGCAGTAAGCGGCAGTGTACCACAGAAAGGTTCTTTGGATTTATTTGAGCAGCCTGTTCAATCTTTTGTTCAGCCATCTCCATTGCGCCGGTTACACGATATAAGTGAGCGAGCATTACAAGTGTGGGAATGCTGTTTCTTCCTGTTTCCGTCTGGCTGTATGCTTCCAGTCTCTTAATTGCAGTTTCAGGTTGTCCCAGAGCAATGTAAATACGAGAAAGCGAGAGAAGGAGATCTGTATCCTCGGGATTGGCAGTGAATGCTGATTCAATCAGGCTCTGAGCCTTTTCGAGAAGATTACGGTTATTGCTCCTGATTATAACATTGATCGCTTCGGCATTTCTCGGATCAGGTTCCAGTGCCTGCCAGGCAAGCTCGAGGGCTGTCTGTATATTTTCCAGCTCAAGCTCTGCTCTGGCTCTCGCGGAGATGAACATCGTATTGTTAGGATTGGAACCGAGTGCCAGAATAGCGCGATCTCGCGCATCCTGGTAGCGTTCCTGCTGCATTGCGATGCTGATGAGCATCAGATGAGCATCGACAGCGGTGGGTTCGAGCTGAACCACCCGCTCAAGCTGTTGCCTCGCTTGCTCGACATTTCCAGGTCTCGGGCTGAGCATATGCATCGCCTCGAGCTTCATCAGCTCGGGATCGTTAGGGAGCTTCTTTTGAAGAGCTTCAAGCATATCGAGCGCATTACGCTGATCCTCCGGTCGGTTACGCGTGAGCAGGACTTTTAACAGACTTCGCTTGAGTGCCAAATCCTCAGGATAGGCCGTCAAGCCTTCTTCAAGTGCCTTTATTGCCGGATCCAGCTTTCGACTGCCCGCGTAAAAACTGCTCAACTGCTGGTAGCCCTGTGCGCCGTTTTGAGTAAATGTTGTAAGCTTCTTGTAGTCTTTTTCCGCCGCTTCCGGCTGGCTGGTATTGGCAAGGTAGTTGGCACGCATCGCATACGCTGAGAATGTATTATTCTGATTCACATAAGCATCCAGAGTCTGCTCAGCTTCCTCAAAGCGCTCTTCGGCGCGCAGGATTGCGACCCTGGCGGCACATAGTGCAATCAGATTGGGTGACATCGCTTCAACCTCGTCGAGAAGCGAAAACGCTTCCTTGGCGTCTCTGTTCTGCCAGTACAAGAGCCTGGCCAGTAATATTCGAGAGTTCGCATCCTGATCATCATTGGATACGCGCAGTCTCAGCTCGTCGATTGCACGTGTAAAATCTCCGGAATTAACTGCTATTCTTACGTTCCAGGCGCTTGTCACGCGCGAATTTGTTTCGACTTGTGCAAGAACCGTTTCGGCATCTGAGAAGCGGCCCTGCTGCTCGAGAAGGCTGATAAGAACGTCTGCTACGTTAGTCGCAGCTGGATTTCTGCTCAGAGCACGTCTGCATACCTGCTCCATATTTGCCAGGTCTCCCATCTTCTGATACATAGCCGCCTGCAGAAGCGACGGATCAGGCCATTCGGGATCCGCGTTTATACATTGTTGAATTGCGTTTGTGATATCAGTCTGCCTCGATCGCCAGTCATCAGCAGAGAGCCACAAAGCCGCCTGGTAAAGACGCCAGTAAAGTCCGGTTTCACCTTCCGCTTCTCTCAATTCTTTTATCAGTGTTTGAGACCACGTCTCGTCTTCCTGAACCTCACGGATATTCAAAATCAGCCGGCGAGCGAGGATTTCCTGAGGATCCTTCCCGGCTACTTCACCAAGCAGCTGTATTCCTCTGC
>JARRRJ010000537.1:2024-3038 GCA_037380865.1 Sedimentisphaerales bacterium | reverse complement strand
TTCACCAGATACGGCTACGCGAAACATCCAGTTTCCGATATGAAACACTTCTGGTCAGCAGGAGGCCGCGTAAATGGATTATGGTCCAAAACAAAAAAAGATTTCCTGGAAATAGCAGTTGCGAGAGGTATAAATTCTCGACGCAGTAATCGCCGGAGCGAAAGTCTTGTAGAGATGAATTATTCAGCACAGATAAATAAATCTCTGACGATCACGCCAATAATCCAGTTTATCGCAGGCTTACCAGGAAATGAAGGCGCAGACAATGCAGTAATAGCCGGCTTGCGTCTCGTATGGGCATTCTGACATTCGTTTTAACTAACTCTTTTATGGGGCTTGCTTTACAAACATAGAGCGAGTATTATACATAGTCTAATAACAGATGAACGTTTTGCTGTAAACTTACAGATAAACAAATTTGCTTATGACAGAAAGGCAGAAATTGGCAATACTAAAGGGTAAAACTCCTAAAGAAAGTACCGTTGAGACACGCTACCTGATTATGCCGCACCATGCGAATCCTCAAGGGACAGTCTTCGGCGGCGTCATTATGGGCTGGATAGATATAGTTGCCGGTATGGCCGCACAAAGGCACTGCGGCAAAGATGTTGTTACAGCAGGGATTGACTCTCTTGTGTTTAAGGAGCCTATTCGCATCGGCGACCATGTTGTTTTGACTGCGACGATAAATTATGTCAGTCGCTCCTCGATGGAAGCAGGCGTTCAGGTCGTCAAAGAAGATCCATATAAGGGCGAAAGGGTGCTTGCTACTACTGCGTTTCTGACTTTTGTAGCACTTGACGAAAATAAGAAACCAACTCCCGCTCTTCCGATATTGCCTGAAACTGCTGACGAGCAGGAGCGTTATGAAAATGCGAAACAACGAGTTAAAGCTCGTAAAGAGTTATTGAAAAAAATCAAGTGAAAGCAATTGAGATACAAGCATTAACGAAACTGTACGGCAAATCCCGCGGCGTAGAGAACCTGTCTTTCAGTATAGAAGCCGGTGAAGTC
>JARRRJ010000537.1:0-1953 GCA_037380865.1 Sedimentisphaerales bacterium | reverse complement strand
GAAGTCTTTGGCTACCTCGGACCCAATGGTTCAGGCAAAACTACAACCATACGTTGTCTCATGGGTCTGCTGCGACCCACAAGCGGCTTTTGCCGGATATTTGATCAGAAGATTATACCTGGCCTCGCTACACAACACAGAGACATAGGTTACCTGCCCGGTGACTTTCGACTCTGGTCCGGTCGCACTGTCAGGCAGTCCCTCAAGCTTATGGCTGCTCTTGGAAAAGCAAAAAACACAAGGAAGAAGCGAGAAGAGCTTGCTGAAAAGCTCAACCTTAATATGGACCGACCTTTCGGAGCCCTATCTAAAGGCAATCGCCAGAAAGTGGGCATAGTCAACGCTTTTCAGCATCAGCCGAAGTTATATATTCTGGATGAGCCTACAATTGGACTTGACCCGCTTATACGAATGGTAGTCCTTGATTTGATTCGCGAGGTAACGAACGAAGGAGCAACTGTTCTGTTGTCTTCTCATGACCTCAGTGAAGTCGTCGCTGCATGCAGGCGTGCCGCGATTTTGCGCGATGGACGTCTTGTCGAGCTTTCCCCTATTTCTAAAATTATTCACGAAGGTACCCAGCAGCTTAAAATTTGGTTTATCGAAGGCCCCGAATCTCCTTCGATTCAGACAACTCTACCGGACGGCGTCAAAATTATTCAGCAAGACGGAGACTGGGTCCTCTTGTCATATAGCGGCGCGGCTGACAGAGTGATGAAATGGCTTGCTCAGTTTCCCATTGATCGCATTACTACACCTGAGACGACACTCGAGGATGCTTTCATACACTACTATAAGAAGCAGGAGGCGGATTATGAAAATTAAGAGAAGACCTCCGTTTCCATGGTCTTTACTGGGCTTCTGGACGCTTCGCATTCTACCCATCTGGCTGCTTACGGGCTTTATGATTTTCCTCGTACAATTCGTTATCGGAGGTATTCTCCATGATAATACAAATATACAGGCTATGATAAACTTTCTTGATCTGATGCCGTCATTTATCAGGTCTGCGATAGGTGGTGACATGCTTAAGCAGGGCAGGCTGCCCGGCCTTATCGCAATGGGCTATCAACACCCTCTCGTTTTGTTTTTATACATGCTTTTTGCTGTAGGTGTTCCGACTGGATTGCTTGCAGGTGAAGTCCAAAAAGGAACGATGGAATTGGTCCTTAGCCGCTATGTCTCGAAAACTCACGTCTATATTTGTGCCGGTTTCATCACTGTGACAGGTATGTTCGCACTGGTCCTCGTGATGTTTTCCGGGACTATAGTTGCGATGGATGTTTTTAAGTTCCAGCAGCAGATTTCGCTATATCCGTTTTTCAAAATAGCTATTAACGGCGGAATCCTTGCCAGCGCAGTAGGAGGAATTGCGCTTATGACTGCAGCATGGTTCGAGAGAAATACTGCAGTGTGGATAAGTGCAGCGTTTCTGGTTGTCAATTATTTCATCTCTGTTTTCGCAGAGTGGTGGCCCAAAATGGCGTTCCTAAAACCCGTAACAATTTTCTATTATGTCAACGGCCCGAAAATCTTCAACAATCCAGGCTGGCCATGGGACGATATCGCTGTTCTTCTTTCAATTCTCGCAATCTCAAGCATAGCCGGCGCAATAATCTGGAACCGCCGAGACCTGCCGCTGTAGATTCAGTAACGCAGGATTTTTTTGCTGTGAGTCTCCTTTGACAACCAGGTTGTCGCAGCATTTTGCAGAAATTTTATAATTATTATTAAATGCACAAAAGCATTTGCAGCAGGAAATTACAATACCTGATACGGACACAAGGGCTTTTGAGTCTGCATTTTTCGTTGACATCAGGAGATGTTGAGATTATTATCCCTGTGTTTTATGATTGTTCTGAAGGAGACGCGTAAGTTATGTCAGTAAAAGGATTTACACACTTACATTTACATAGTCAATATTCGCTGCTTGATGGCGCGATTTCATTTGAT
>JARRRJ010000536.1:0-3584 GCA_037380865.1 Sedimentisphaerales bacterium | reverse complement strand
TCCTCAGGCACAACACCTCTGCGCCCAGGTGGTGGAACCGGGCCTATTCTCTGTCGGCTTATTGGTCCACCAAGCGCAGCACGACCTCCGCCGCGGCCGCCCATCATACCTCCGTAGCCTCCTGCACCAGAACCACCGGCGGCGCCGCCATTACCACCATATCCGCCCATTCCTCCGCCATATCCGCCCATCATTCCGCCGACGTTGTGACCATCGCTATAGTAGCCGCGCACCGCCCCGCCGGTCATATTGCTTTGGCTGGACAAATCTTCAATCTTCTTGCCCCCACTCCATGCCGGAGTATAAGGCTGGTCCGTTGAAAAGAAAGTTGAAGTTGAAGTTGAAACCGACTGTGGGCCGGATACATTCAGCGGTGTATTCACTGTATATTGACTTTGGCTCTGTTGTTCATTCAGCTGCCAGGCTTTATTCTCATATTCAATCGATTCAGGCTCTCCAGGCTTGGATTGGGCTGAAGCTGTATCTTGCTCCCTCAACGCTGAATATTCATCCGCTGGCCTGTTACCGAGCCTGGAGGAAGCTATTCCGCTTAGTTTTTGTGTTGAGCAGCCTGTAATCGTGTAGGCGACAAATAGAGAAACAACCAGGCACAAAACAATCGTCGCAATGAAAATTTTAACTTTCATTTTATCCTTCCCTTTCAAATGCAATACCAAAAGGGTAATGCTTACCATTTTATCTTCATTTTTCTTTTATGCAAATTATTGCTGGACTGTTGTGTCATACCGAACCCCATAGGGAACGGGCACAGGGACATTTACTGTCACGCCGTGGTCGCCTAAAGTCTGTCGCGAGGAATCGACTGCGATGAAGGCGGTGTAAGATGACATCAAGCCGTACTCCAGAGCTACAGTCTTAATCTGGCTGGGCAGGTCGGAACTCTCATCGTAAGTTGCCTGGTTCGCAAGTGTTTCAATCTGCTTGCGGGCCCACACGCATGCTATTCCGGGATGAGTCGAGGCTGAATCATCCGGGTTCACATCTATCGCAAGTTCCTCATCTATATTTCCGACTTTGCCATTGATGCGGATTGTCGTATCGCTATTGCCTTTGAACCTGCCTGTCACTATTATTGGACGGCCAACGAACAAATCCGGAATCTGGCCCGGGTACATTTCCGAAACTTCAAGTCCGCCCCAGTCTATTGTCACATCTGTAAGAGCAGGATGACTTATCCTCTCATAGAACGCATCGATAATATCACCAGCGCTTTCATCGAGACCTACGTAGGCGACTGCGCCTTTTCCGAGCCTGGCCATTCTGTCGAGAAGGTACCTGTTGACTGATGAGCCAACTCCGAAGCTGAAAATCCTGCTCGCTCCGAGTTTATCATGAACTGCTTCGAGAATTTCTGTTTCATTGCCTATGTAGCCATCTGTCATAAACGAAACAAGACGGAATCTTTCAGGGTCATGCGCAAAGCTCAGGGCGGCTTTTACGCCTTCTATCATCTGCGTTCCCCCGCTGCCGCTCAGGTTCTGTACATATTCCAGACCTCTGCGAATATTTTCTTCTGTCGCAGGAATCGGATGTGGTCCAAGTTGGGAAGCATTATTCGAAAATCTTATAATCTGGAATGTATCGTTTGGCTGAAGCTGTCTCAAAGCGCGTGTCACTGCATCTTTGGATTTCTCAATCGGTTTATCCTTCATGCTTCCCGAGCAATCCATAACAAAAATCATCTCCATTGGAGCGCGCTTTACATTGCTCAGACTCTCGGGCGGATAAAGCATCAATGTAAAATAACCTCCCCTGCTGTCCTGGTGAGTTACGAGAGCCGATTTGACTCTTTTGCCTGCTACTTTGTAGCGAAGAATAAAATCCTTATTCGGAATATTTTTACTCCTGCATCGATATTTACTGCAAGAGAAATATCATGTCCGCTTCGCTGGTTTGGTTTTAAATACTGAACTTCCGTGCTCTGACCTGAAATTCCTGTCTTTCCATGCGCAACTGCTCCGACTCCTTCGGTGTATCCGGGAGGATTATATCGCGGCCCGACAACCATCGGGAAAACAAATTCGTACCAGCCGTCAACATAAGCGAGTGTATTGAAATATTTGATATTTACATCGATTTCCTTGTTCGGCTCGATGTTGGCGACTTTCTGTGTGAAGATGTTCGGCCTTTCCTGAGTAAGAAGTGAAGCGGCGTAGCCCTGAGCCCTGGCCTGCTCATAAATCTGTTCCGCCTCCTGGCGCTCACGAATAATTCCGCGAATTTTCCTGTCGCCTATAATCATAATAAATTCATTAACAGCCGCGTTTTGAGGAAGTGGAAAAACATACTTAGCCTCTATCTTTTCGCTATAAGGATTGTGAAACTGCTGCGTAACTTCTACAGTTGCGATATAGCCGCAAATGTCACCTTTTACATCGGTATGCTTGAGAGGCAACGGAATTTCTTTTTCCTGCTGCGGCAGTTTAGCAAGCAAAGCACCACAACCCGGGACATCATCAGAAGCAGGCGGTCTCGAAGTATCAACCTTCGCAATTACCCATATCTCATCCGCTGAAATATTAATCAATTCAGGAGGAACACGAACAAGTCCTTCTCTTTCGGGATATACCTTGACCGGTATTCGTGCAATTTGAGGAGGTCTTCCATAGCTTGGACCACCTGCAGCACCACGACCGCCACCAAAACCTCCTCCGCCTCGACCACCTGCACCAGAACCTGCAGGACCGCTAATGGGGCCATCAGTTGTTCGAGTACTAGTCGTGCGATTTGAAAGTTCCGACCGGTCTTTCGGATAGGTAACAAGGTCTGAATATGGTAATCTTGCCTCATCGCCTTGTACCAAAACATCAGGGGTTTGTTTACTGTATTCCTCTTCAATCTGCTTTTGTTTCCTGAGGTACTCACTATCTTGTCTTTCGACTGCGTCTCCATCAAGCCCATTGAGACTGCTTTTCTCACCAGGCTGTTCCAGATTGGCTCCGACTTCAGTAATTGCGTTAGATTCCCCATAACTTTCCACAGAATCTTGAACAATGGCGGCGTTTTCTTGACTCTCATCTACCCGATTAGGGCTGGTTTGTCCGGTATCCTCTAAGTCTTCGCGAACAGCGGATGAATGATATTTCGCTTTATCGATTTGACTGTCAAATCGCGGCAAGAATAATCCTACCATGCACAAAATCACAGCAACGATAATAGTTATTATTAAGATAATTTTCGATGCTTTCATTTTATTCTCCCTTATCAATTGTAATTTCGGCGGGTATCTTGTTGCCGTCTGCGTCAGCGGCGACTGTCAAGTCGAGCTGGTACTGCGGCTCGGTGTCGCCGATAATTTGCAGTTGAAGACTCACAACACGAGTGCTTCCTGTCGGAAGGTTATTGCCGGTATTGAACGCGGCGATGATAATCTTATCGTGTGCAAGCGCCGCGGGGTCGTAATAAGGAGGATTCGCGAAGGCGGGAGCCTCTCCGTTTTCCAGGCCCACGATTTTGATTTGTCCTTTTGTGGTTTTGAGCTCGAACTGATACGCCGCAAGAGCGCTATTGCCAGAATCGATATAGACAGGCAGCGAAGCGAAACGCACTCTCGGCTGCTCGGT
>JARRRJ010000535.1:0-3156 GCA_037380865.1 Sedimentisphaerales bacterium | reverse complement strand
CTCCAATACTCCATATTGAGCTGGGACCATTTTTGTACCATTCGCACAAGGTAAAAGCAGTTCACCTGTCATATACCACTTCCGAGATTTCCAGCTTGTTCGCTGAGGCCAGAAGTGGATATGTCGCACGTCAACGCTGAGCGGTGCATCCATAGGGTCCACCTTCACACTAAGAGCATGTAAGTCAGTGAGCCCATATAACCCAATCCATCTGGCTTTGGTCTCTCCCTGGGCGATAAAAACTGAAAGCTTCGATATATGTTCCTCAGGCTTTGGGATACGGTAAGGCTTGTAGTCACCTGCGTCGGAGGTAATATAGGCAATCATACCTGCTTTAGCTTCAGCCTCGTAGGGCTTTGGTGCAGTCCAGTTTTGCTTCGGACGTGATGCTTCGGTAAAACTTCGGCCTGGATCGACATGGTCATATACTATCCCTCCAATTCCCTGCTTTTGAATTGTGGTACTCACACAACCGCCGAAGCTAAACATGACCAGAAGAATAGAAAAAATAAAAATTATTTGTATATTATGCTTTTTCCATACATCGCAAATTTGAATTATCATTGCTTATTCTCCGTCAGATTCTATCTGGTACATTATCCCATACAAAAATCCAAAAAACGCTATTATTAAGTATAAGGTTTCTTTGTATAAGGTGCAATAAAAGTAGCAAACCATTATTGAGTTGCATTTTCCCTGATTTTGAATATAATGCCTTTTCTATTGTAAGTGTAAAATACGTTCTAACCTGAAATCTGTATCGAGGATTTGAAAGGAGGCAAAAGATGCCGGACACACACAAAATTATCATCTCATTATTAAGTATTGTAATAATTGCAGGTCTTTCCATATCAACTCCCGCGTCAGCTCAGCAAAATTCTGTGACTATTGACGCCGCGAAAACAAAAGAACCGATTAATCCCTATATCTACGGCCAGTTCATTGAGCATCTTGGCCGAAGCATCTATGGCGGTATCTGGGCGGAAATGCTTGAGGACAGGAAATTCTATCACCCGATAACAGCAGAATATAAACCATACGTAATATCAAGAGCCATTCCCGCGGAGGCTGAATTTCAGGTAGTTGGAGCTTCGCCGTGGCAAATCATCGGCTCCGCGAATTCGGTTACGATGGTAAAGGAAAATGCTTTTGTCGGAGAACACCAGGGAACTCCTGGAAAAGAGAAGGGAAAGGAGCGAGACTCAGCCCGCGTTCAAAAGAGGGGGAAGGAAATCCGAGTGTCACTGTCTCGCTTGTTTGGGTTGACAATCAGAATGACTCGATGCAGTTCAAAACTTTACAGAAGGAATATGTGAAATACCCATTCTGGTTGACAAGCGGAGGTGACACAAACAAAGGCAAACTGGAAATCAAAGTCGAAGGCGGCTCATGTTTTGTCGGCACAGTTTCACTAATGCCGGCGGATAATATCAATGGAATGCGTGCTGATACTATCGCGGTGCTTAAAGAGCTGAACGGTACAGTATATCGCTGGCCGGGAGGCAATTTTGTCAGCGGCTACGACTGGCGTGACGGAATCGGTGACAGGGACAGACGCCCGCCGCGAACCAACCCAGCATGGACTGGCGTCGAGCACAACGATTTTGGAATACATGAGTTTATCGATTTTTGCAGAATTGTTGGCACAGAGCCTCTCGTTACAGTCAATACCGGTTTTGGCGATGCTTATTCGGCAGCGGCTGAACTGGAATATTGCAACGGTTCTGTAGATACACCGATGGGTGCATTGCGGAAAGTGAACGGCTCCGCTGAGCCTTTCAACGTTCGTTTGTGGTGTATTGGTAATGAAATGTATGGCGACTGGCAGATTGGATATATCAGGCTTAAAGATTATGTGTTGAAACATAACTGGGTAACGCAAAAAATGCTTGCGATGGACCCGAATATAGTTACTATAGCATGCGGCAATGTGGGCGAATGGAGCGAAGGATTGCTGACGAATTGCGCCGATTATCTCGATGTTATAGATGAGCATTTTTATATCACAAAGACACTGCCTGATGTCACTGCTCATGTCGAGCAGGTTACAAAGAGTATTAGAGATATAACAACGTATCATCGTAATCTTCGTAAAGAGCTTGATTCGCTTAAAGGTAAAGATATTAAGGTATCTTTAACAGAATGGAATTACTGGAACTATGATCCGGGCGAAGGTGCTAACTTGCTGCCGGAAGATGCTTACTGGTTCGGCGAATTAGGAAGAAGATACTTCATGCAGGATGCACTGGGAATCGCGGCTGGTCTGCACGAATATTTCAGAAATTCGGATATAATGTACCTTGCGGCGTACGCACAGACAGTAAATGTAATCGGCTGTGTAAAAACAACCAAGACAGCTGCAGGTTTTGCTACAACGGGTCTGCCTTTAGCCTTGTACAGGAACCATTATGGTACGATCCCCGTTGAAGTCACGAATAGTAACAAAGCACTTGACGTTGCAGCCGCATGGACACAGGATCACAAGGCATTAACGATAGGCGTAGTAAATACGACTGACAAGCAGCAGCAAATAAGTATGAACTTGAGCGGCGCCAATCTTACCGGCGCAGGAACTGCCTGGGTAATTGCGAATCCCGACCCGATGGCTTACAACGAGCCCGGAAAAGAGCCTGAAGTTACAATAAAGGAAAATAAGGTTACAGGTGTTTCGAATCAACTGACTGTTCCCGGTTACAGTGTCAACCTTTACAGACTCGAAGTCAGGAATTGACGACAGAAATAGAACTAAATAATCGCGAGTTCTTGAGATGCGTTTGATAATATTCGAGGAAGGAAGCGGTTATTGCGGCAAATGCCTGAAGCAGGTACCTGTTTATCGAGCAAAGATTAAACATACACCTTATTTATTCCTGACTTTATTTACCGTTGGAATCGGTGCCATAATCTGGATTCGGGATATGCGTAAAAAGCATGCTTGGAAGTGTCTTGATTGCGGCTCCGAAGTTTATAAAATTATGAATTAAAAACTACGCGACATGTCATACCCGCGAAGACGGGTGTCCATTTGATTGTTGCGTGAATGAATTTTGAGCTATGGATTAGTATCAAAAATCAGTAATAGGATTTTGAAATATGGAATGCAAAAAAGAAAGAAACTTGAAGAACTGTAATTGTTCATATCCCGGCTGCGGCAAT
>JARRRJ010000534.1:2037-3360 GCA_037380865.1 Sedimentisphaerales bacterium | reverse complement strand
CCGAAGTGGTCTTATTGCTCCCTACAGACTCGAATTGCCTTGCTTCGAGGACTCTGAGGAGCTTCGCCTGAAGAGCGGCTGAAGCATTTGCTATCTCATCGAGAAAGATTGTCCCTCCGTCAGCGGCCAAGAACTTCCCTTCCTTATTGGCTACTGCGCCTGTAAAAGAGCCTTTGACATGGCCGAAAAGTTCACTTTCGAGCAGTGTTTCAGGCAACGCACCGCAACTTACCTCGACAAATGATTTGTTCCTTCTGCCTGAGCGATGATGTATCGCCCGCGCCAGCATGCTTTTTCCTGTTCCGGAAGGTCCCGCCATCAGGACAGTCGCTTTCGTATCAGCTACAGCTTCGATAAGCTCGAAAATCTTAGCCATTTTGTAGTCCTGGCTGATTATGTTCTCTATGCTGAATCTTCTTTCAAGCTGGATGCGAAGACGCTCGTTTTCACTCATGAGTGACTGCTGGTTAAGTGCTCTTGCGACTGCCATACGCAGTTCGTCGTCGATAATAGGCTTCGTAAGGTAATCGTGAGCGCCTCGTTTGATTGATGATACAGCGCTCTCGATTGTGCCGTAGCTTGTTATAACAATCGCGACTGTCTGGGGGTGGTTGTTCTTGACGATGTCAACAATCTCGAGTCCATCACCGTCCGGGAGATGAATATCCGTTATAACGAGATTGTAGTGGTTCTTTTCGAGCCTTGTTAAAGCTGTCCCGAATGTCTCAGCGCCATGTGTCTCAAAGCCTTCACTCGACAAGAAATCACAAAGGGAGTCGAGTATCACTTTATCATCATCGATAATGAGAATGCTTTTGTTTCTCATAAACACTCGATTTCTTGAAAATCCCGTAAAACCTTTCCTATTTTTACTATAATAGCACGCGTATAGTTAAAATAGTAAAATATATATATAAAAAGTCAAGCATTTATGTTGAAAAATTTCAACATTTCTGTTTATTTTTTCGGACAGAAAAAGAAGCGTATTTAGTGTGAAAACGAAGAAATTGTGACTTATATTTGCTAGTCAGGCCATATTCCCTGGAATACTTCCGCCGCGGGACCTGTCATATAAACGCAATTATCCTCTTTGCACCAGTTCAAATTGAGATCCCCTCCGGGAAGATGTGCGGTGCATAGGTGTTCCTGGCGTCCGGTAATAACAGACGCGACACAGCAGGCGCAGGCACCCGTGCCGCAGGCCAATGTGATTCCGCTTCCCCGTTCCCATGTTCTCATTGTGAATTCGCTGGGTGTGTTTATATTTACAAAGTGGACGTTGGTACGATTTGGAAACAGATCGTGATTCTCTACGGCAGGTCC
>JARRRJ010000534.1:0-2023 GCA_037380865.1 Sedimentisphaerales bacterium | reverse complement strand
TCGCAGAAGAATACAGCGTGGGGATAGCCCATAGAAACAAAGGTCATCAGCAACTCGTGTCCAAGCACTTCTATAGGGTATTCGACAACTCTGTCGGTATCGAGGTCCACAGGTATTTCGTGCGGCGTTAAAACAGGCTGGCCCATATTCACACAAACCTGGCTTACAATGTCACTATCATCAGTCAAAAGCCCGACAGTCAATATTCCGTTGCCTGTCTCGATATTTAAGGAGGCTGGAAAAGTCGCCTGCCCCGGGACAGCGAGACTTCCTACCGACTCTGCCAACTTGTGCTCGTAAGTATATTTTGCAACGCATCTTATGCCGTTTCCGCACATCTCGGCTTCGGAGCCGTCAGCGTTAAAAATCCGCATCTTCACATCCGCGATTTCAGAAGGCTCGATAAGGATTAGACCATCAGCGCCGACACCGAAGTGCCTGTCACTGATAACTCGAGCAAGATTTTCGGGCTGTTCGATGGTCTCTTCAAAGCAGTCAACATAAACATAGTCGTTGCCAAGACCATGCATCTTAGTAAAGTTCATCATGGCTCCTTGCGGTACACCAAATAATCAAAAGGCTTCAGAGATGATAAATCATATCATTTGAGAAATTTAAATCAATTGAAAAGGGACTGTGCCCAGATAACTTCCATTTCCTTTATTGAAATGAATGAATTATGTTCCTGTTATTCCACAGAGAATTCTTTTTTTCTTGTGTTCATCTGGGCTTTCAAGCGTGCTATTATTGAAGAGTGCATTTGTGAGACTCTTGATTCGGACAGGTCGAGCGTTGCTCCGATTTCTTTCATTGTCATTTCTTCGTAATAGTACAGCACGATAATCAATCTTTCAGCGCGTGTAAGTCCTTTTGTGAGAAGGCTTTTGAGGTCGCGTTTTTGTGCTTCGACTACAGGATTGGAGCTTCGCTCGTCCTTGATGATGTCTATTTCGCGAACATCTTTGTCGCCGTCATCGTCGCTGTAATTCGTAGTGAGCGAGACCAGGCTTACTGCGTTGGCATCCTTCTGGAGCCTCGTGAATTCATCCATGTTCATTTGAAGCTCTTCCGCGAGCTCTTTCTCAGTCGGTTTTCTTCCGAGATGCGTTTCGAGCGTGTGTGTCGCCCTTGAGAGCTGGTGCGCTCTCGCTCGAACGAGGCGGGGGACCCAGTCCATGCTTCTTAGCTCGTCAAGAATCGAGCCCCTGATTCGCGGCGAGCAGTAAGTTTCGAATTTTACTCCCCGGGACTTATCAAAGGCGTCAATTGCGTCCATCAAGCCGAACGTGCCGGCACTTATCAGGTCGTCCAACTCGACTTTATCGGGCAGCTTGGTGTGCAAACGTTCGGCACAATATTTTACCAGGCTCCGATAGTGTTCCATCAGCAAATTTCGGGACTGCTCGTCGTGTGTCTGAAAAAACTGTTCCCAAACCTGCTCTATCTTTACTTTCTGCTCTGTCTTCACAGTATTCCTCCTTGAATAGGGATGCTCTGTAAAAGAGAATCCGGCCTCTATGATTCCAATGAGCTTGTCAATTCCTAAAAGAATTTTACGCCGACAACGGTTTTAAATTTTAAGGAGCTAAATTGCTCGAAATCCTTTTCAAAAACTCCTCTAATAATTTCCTGAAAATGGTTCCAGTTTTTGCTTGAGCAGCTCTGCGGCAACTTTCTGGTTTAACGAATTTTCCCAGAGCTTGTCTATCTGCATCTCGATGTATTCATCGAGATTGTTTTCAATGAGTTCCATTCCCCGATCATCGTCAATGGGTGTCACATCGAATCCTCCGTCTGCTCCGAACTTGATGTTTTCTGTATCGCACAGAACAAGCCTCTGCGTTCGTACATGTTCGTCGATTGCGAAGTTCAACAATCTCGAAAACTCATCAACTTCCAGTTCCTTGGGTACAAATCCGGGGATGTGACTATTTGTAATATTTTGAATCAGAATCTTTTGACGAGCCTGCGTGAACTCGATCAGCAGGGTGAGTATTTCAGAAATATTGTCAGTTATCAAGGG
>JARRRJ010000533.1:1658-5282 GCA_037380865.1 Sedimentisphaerales bacterium | reverse complement strand
CAGGCCCGATCACCTGATATTTTCAAGCGCCGGGCAACATTTCACTAATAGATTTGTCGCAAGCAGATATGATTTATTTCAGGAATTTTCAAAAAATTTTTGGTGGGATTTATAGGATTTTTGAGCTTTTGTGCGTTTTTTCTACCTCAGCGCAGTCAGGACCTTTGTAAGGACGCGACATCCCGGCTGAATTAATCCGCATTCTTAATAAGAATATCACAGGCGTGTTCTCAGGTTACGATGTCCTTTATTAGGTACCGCAGCCTGCATCGAAGCACTCAGGACATAAAATAAATGAACTTCAGTCACTTATCATTTCTCGGTTTTTCCCATTTCTTCGAGAGGCCAGTTTTCACTCAGGATTTTATCGAATTCGCCGTTTGCTTTGAGAATAACAATTTCCTCGTCTCTTTTGAATTTTTCTTTTGCCTGTTCAGGCACAAAACCACTATCGGAAAAAGCTATACATGATATCTGGCCATTTCCCTTCCAGGCAGGGAACAATTCCGGCACGTCATCGCCTCCATCATCTTGTTCCTTAGCTATGATTTTTTCGTGCTCTTTCCCTAATTCATAAATGATAAAATTATATTGCAATATAGGAAGCAATACCTTTTTCCTATCAGGTGACAGGGCAAACTGCATTACATATAATGAACTCATTGTATCGACCTGGACATTCAAAGGCAAAATGTCGTCTACAGTACCTGTTGCAGAATCATAACAGAACACGGACCAGCCTTCTGATAGTTCCATTTTGCTCGTAGGAAGTGTCCAGTTAACGGATGAAAAGAATATCCTCCCGCCTGTTCCATATTGCACTTTCATCCAGGGAAAGAAATAGCCTCCCGCAAGCGATTCGGACTTGCCTGTGCACGAATCCGTCTGAATCAATCCTTCCTGAGGTATATCAGACAATTTACTCATTAACACGTCATTAGCGTCGGCTATTGTAGTCTCAGTAAGATTTCCCAGAATAATAGCTTCGTCACCCGAATCATAAGTTTCAGCTTCGCATTTTAAATAAGCTATCGCCCTCGAGTCATCACGCCAGTCATAGCTGAAAGCAACGAGTCTGGCTATCAACATTGCTTTTACATCTGTTTCGAGTGATACGACGTATAAAGAGTACATGGGCTCGTCAACATCTTCGATATCTTTAGCCATTAGATAAGCTGCCAGTTTGCAGTCAGGCGATAGTTGTGTAGCTATAATCTTTAAGGCGCTTGCAGCTATGACCTTTTTGTCTTCCAGTTTCTTAACAGGAACCACAACAATTTGATATAGACTGATTTCCAGTTCCATGCCTTTCTGTATTTCCTCTTTTTTTACCACTTTCAAGAGTTGTTCATCAGCGTTCTCGCACATGTATCTAACTGCCCAGTTTTTAAGATATCCTTCAGACATGGGAAATTTGCCTTCTGACAATCCGCCTGCTTTGAGAATCTCGTCATTCATTTTCTTCGCATAGAACTGAATCATTTTCACCTGTCCGGCAGGAAGCATCTTTAAGCCTTCCGAGAGGTCATTACATTCTACAACCTGGCTATAAACAACGAGGCTGCCATCCCTCGAAATGCCGGGCCAGGCCTGTTAACTCGATTACTCATAGTTTCTCTCCTTTAAATATTGTCTGTATTGTTCCATCAAAGAAGGAACCGAACTCTTTTCTTTATATATTTTAACAGGCGAGGGATTCAGCAACGCAGTGATTTTGTCACGCCAGAAACCATCGCCAAAATTATCAAGAAAATCTTCGAGGCTCGTTTCATTTCCCTTTGTCGAAAAAGTTGAAGATACTGTTTGCCCTGGCTTTGGTTGCGTTAGTTCAGACTTAGACCATCGCCCTGCCGTTGCTCCTATACAAACGGAAATAACTATAACAGCGGCCCAGCGAATTACAGGAAACATACTGAATTTCTGAGGAATTTTGCTTTCAGCTTGTTCTTTTGCAAAATCAGTTTTCGCATGAAACGCGGCCTGGGTCTTTTTGTAAATTTCCTGCATATCGGAAAACCAATTGCTTTCTTCAGAATGCTCTGCAAGGTATTCCTTCAAAAGTGCTTCGGCATCTTCGTTTAATTGCCCAGCCGCTGAATCTATTGCCAGCCTTTCTATTCTTTCACGATCCATTTTCCCGTTCTCCAATGTTCTCTTATAGCTTTCAATCCCCTGTGCAGCCGCGACCTTACTGTCCCGACGGGGATTTCGAGAGTATGAGCAATTTGCTCGTAACTTAGTCCTACCGCAAATCTCAAATGAATAACTTCACTGTACTCATCGTTCAAATTCTTCACTGCATCCCACACTTTTTCGATACTATCCTTATTCGGTTCTTCGGAAACAGCTTCACTTTGCTGTCCCACTTTTTTTGATTCGATGGTCGCGTTTTCACGTTTTCTTTTTCTCAGCCAGTCAATCCGCGTTCTTCTTGCAATCCCGAAAAGCCACGCCTGTCTGCTCGCTCTGCCGTTAAACTGGTTCCACGCCCGAAAGGCACGCAGGCAGCAGTCCTGGGCCATATCATCTGCTTCTGTGCTATTTTCACAAGCGCAGAACATATACGCCCGCACCTTCGGGGCTGAACGACTCCAAAACTCCTGAAATTCATTTGTGAATATTTCTTTCATTCTTTCATCCGCATATAAAGTCGGCGCAAAAAAGAAAAAGTTCCCACAAACTCAGAAATTTATCAAAAAGGTGTAAAAAATGCCAGATTTGAAAAATATTTATGAAAGACTTTTTATTTAAATGTTGATTTCAGGATTTTCGGAAGACAGCGACAACGTTTTCGACTTCTACTACGAAGAGCCTGTTGTCGCCCTCGAAATCTACGGGAATTGCTCCTTTGGGATTGAAAAGAACCTTATCATACTGGCGCAGTGGGATATCAGGCGAGTTCAGCACCTCGGCGGAAATAGTTACGATTCTTCCCGTTATCGTGGGAATCTCGATGTTGTCAGGAAGCTGTATGCCGCCTTTGGTCTGCTTTTTGTCCTCATCCTTGCGAATAAGAACCCGCTTGCCTATAGGCTCAACAATCTCAAACGCCTGCGACTCTGTCTGCTTTTCTTTCTTCATCCTGAATTCACACCCAAATCAAAAAAGGTTGTTCTCGAAATTCTATTATATGCTTTTTTTATTGACATTCAAGCTGTTATGCAATTTGTAAACCGTTTATTTTTTCCTTTTTGGAAACAACATATATTGATAAAATAACGTGCTAAGAAAACTTTAAAGAGGATATATCATGTTAATATTCAAAATAGCTGAAGGCAAATATATAAATGCGGACCGTATGACTTTTGTTGAACCTCACAGGAGAGGACAATTGATAGTACATTTTGCAGTCGGGGGCGGTGATATTGGCGGACCGGAATGCAGAATGAAATTAGGACCGCAGGAAGCCGAACGATTTATTCGCTGGCTGGACAGCCATCGAACTGAATAATTTTCACAGAATTGATAAGAAGAGAGACTTTAACAGACCGAGCTAAGAAAATGAAGCGAAAGAGCAAAATTGTAATAGGCGGCGCGATAATGATTCTCCTGATACTCGCAGGTCTAAAGATATATTTGCTTTTAACACCTGTTGGCGGATTAGAAAACTATCTCCCGGGAAAT
>JARRRJ010000533.1:0-1559 GCA_037380865.1 Sedimentisphaerales bacterium | reverse complement strand
TATAGAGGAGCTCTTAAACGATGATATGAGATGCTCCTATTATACCAGATGTCCCCTGGGACCTTCTTACGTTATTCATCCAGAAAACTATGGCAATCCTGATGGCGTATTCATTTCTGAGTCATCGAATAAACATAATAATACCCTCTCTTTCTGGCTTAGAGGAATTTCGCCCAGCGTCCAGACGATGGGAAACGGAATTATCTATCTTTTCAAGGACGGAAAAATAGCAACTGTCGATGCGAATAAGAAATAATTATATCAAAGCTGAACTGGACTTGAGTTGTAATTAAGAACAGTTATTTTATTTGCCCGCCTGGAATCCCCGGCACAGACCTATGAGCCATTCTTGCTGTTCTATAGTTAAATATGGACGCAAGGCGAGGACGTGCTGAGCTATTTTTCGCTCTGCTGTGCTGTGTGCGAGTACGAGATTATCTATCTGCTCGAGGAGCTCGGTGTCGCTGCTTTGTGGATCTTCGAAAAGTGCCAGAAGCTTTTGTCTTTGTGCTGAAAGGTTATCATAAAGCTCCGTAGATTCGGACTCGAAATTCGGATCGTTCTGCTGCAACTCAGTCACCTGCTCCGGAGTAAGGCGCAATCGATTTGCCATCCTGTTCCAAAATCTGAAACGCTGACCATAACCCTGGCCGGCCTGGCCAGTTCCGCCTCGATAGCCGTAGCCTCTGCCGCCTCGGTTACGTTGACCATATCTGTTACCACGTCCGGCTTGTCCCTGGCCAGCCTGCCCACCCATTCTTGCGCCAAGTCTTCTCATCGGTTCGCTAACTGCTTCAGCGCAGAACTGCATTAGTTTTTCCCGGTTCGTTTCACCAAGCTCATGGCGCAACCCGACTACATGCTGACCCACGAGCCTGATGATGTGCTCATGTGCTTTGTTGACTGAGTCAACCTGTTCGAGGATGCTCTCGTCCGAAGTGAGCGGGTCTTCGAGGACTGTTAGAAGGTTGGATTGCAGGCCCTTGAGGTTTGACAGAAGCTGCGAAATTTCGTCATCGAACCCGGCTTCTGCTTCGGCAACTGAAGGAGGTTCATTTTGCAGCCACGTTTGGGAAACTGCGTCAACCTGATTTTGCTTGCTCAAGACCGACATGCGTGCACTGACAAACGAAACCAGGCCAGCTGCAAGCGTAATGAAGATATAGATTGTTTCCTTCCTTTTACTCATTATTATTTTCCTGTCCTGAAGAATCATCTTCCATAACGAGCTTTGTAAAGTCGCTGGACCAGTCCATACCCAGCGCCGTTATGTACCTGGGCTCGACTTGAGACTGAACCGGCTCGTGTGTTTTTCCGGAAGTGGTGAACCTGCCAAGCGCCTGTCCGACACCGGCGGCTATAGCAATGGATGCCGCTACGCGCAAGGTATTCAGCCAGAAAACGCTGTTGCCAGTAACGCGATTCTTGGATTCTTTCGGTACAAAAACGGGTTTCTTGGCTGAAGCAATGACTTTATCTGCTATATTATGAGCAGTCGTGTCCACATTCCAGCGGCCAAGCGTTTCCCAAAGGATCGATACTTCACGCAAACGTTCGGA
>JARRRJ010000532.1:0-2552 GCA_037380865.1 Sedimentisphaerales bacterium | reverse complement strand
TGGAAGGACAGTTCAAAAAGGAAAGGCTCGAGGAATTCTATAAACTGCCGCGTGGCGGGCTTGAGTCCGACTCGGAAGGGCCATTTGAAGCCTCCGGGCCGGCAGGAGGAACGTTCAATTATTATACAAGTATATGCACTCCGGCAGGTATAGAGTTTTGGAAGAAACGTGTTCAAATGGAAACATCGCTAAAGAGCAAGTACGCCAACAAGATTTGGCAGGCTGAGCGTGATTACGTGAGCAGTCTGGTTAAACAGACAAATCTGGCTGTGAATATTGGAAGAATCTCACCCACCCGTTTGTACGACAATGTGATGAGTGCGCTGGCAGGGACAGACCTGGCCGATTTTCAGGCGTGGACAGCAGCGGCCAGGACTTATCGAGACACCATGATAGCGTACATTATGGGCAAAACGGATGACCTGCACTCTGTATCGTACTTTACTCAATGCACTGAGGCGGACTGCATCAAGTATGAGAAACTACCAGATTCCCAAAGAAGAGAATTTAGTAACAAAGTCAGGCAGCGTGAAAAGCCCTTCAACATGGAAGATATTCCACACTTTACATACTCGACAACAATCGGCAAAAGTATTCGAAGGGCCGGGACTGACCTGATTTTCCTTCTTATGTTTAACATCCTGTTCTATGCGCTGTCTTTCGTAGCGTTTCAGAGGTATGATGTCAGATAGGGAGTGACTGGAGAAGTGACCATGATTTACCAGATTATTCGTAAAGAGATTCTTGAGAATCTTATGAGTTTGCGTTTTACGCTCTCTCTGCTTCTAACGCTCTGTCTTTTCGCGGTGAGCAGCTTCGTTTTTGTGGATAACTACCGCGAACAGCTTTCCGATTACTGGCAAAGGACAAATGAAAATCTTGCAGGTTTCGAGCAACAGTCGGACCATCTATACAAACTGGCTTTCTATGAGCAGCACGTTTACAGGAAACCGAAACTACTTACACTCTGTGCGGGAGGATTCGAAGAGTCACTGCCGGGCCGTTTTATCTTCAATGCCTTTTCAACCAGTCTGCCTCAACTTGCGGGCCAAAGCAACTTTACGTTGCCCCGTTTCAGCGACCTGGACTGGGTTTATATCGTCTCGCTCATTTTGAGTTTTATCGCGTTTGTCTTCACCTACGATAGTATATGCGGCGAGAGAGAAAAGGGCACGCTGCGTCTGATGCTGGCGGGGGCGACTCCGAGAGCGACCTTCTTGTTAGGCAAATACCTCGGCTTGATGCTTACGTTGGGTATCTCCCTGCTGCTTGGAATATTAGTGAGCCTTGTCATTATAACCACATTAAAAGCCGGTGTGATCGGTTTTGCCGTTTGGTTAAGAATTCTCAGTCTTGCAGCTCTATCGTTTCTCTATCTTTCCATTTTTGTATTCCTGGGGCTTTTTGTGTCCGCAAGAACAGCAAGGTCGTCTATTTCTATGGCTACATTGCTTTTAGTCTGGGTAGTTCTGATAATCCTTGTGCCGAGCCTGGGCAGAATTTTCTCCGATAGACTTCGTCACAGCCCTACTGTTGAAGAATATGAGAGGGCCAGATCAGAAGCTATCCGGCGGGTCGATGACGATATGAGCGCAGACAAATTCGGCGAACGTGCCGGTGCCAGATCTCCCAATCCCGCTGATTGCAATCCTCCGGCGAGAGCTCGCTATGTTAATGCAGAAGCAGAGGCTGTGAACCAAGTTATAGAAAAACACCACAACAGGATGGTAGCTCAGGCGGTTGTCGGACGAAACCTGACCTGCATATCGCCGGTTATCATTTATCAGAGGGCATCTGAGGCCATTGCCGGAGTTGGAATTAATCACTGCCTGAACCTGTTCCAGCAAATCAAACAGTACCAGAGACAGCTCAAAGATTATATACGCGATATGGACAGGGAAGACCCGGAAAGTCTCCATCTTCTTTTCGACGCTGGGCCAATCTTTGAAACTGGCCATCTGGGATATCGGGTTGTTAGTATTGTTCAACCTGGTCTTTTTCGCGGCTGCTTTTGTATCATTTTTAAGATATGACGTACGATAGAATATTTGATTGAGAGGCAAAATATGATCTGGAAAATTGCCAAGAAAGAGTTCTTACTGAACATAATGACGTTTAAGTTCGCAGTCGGGGCCGTCGTCTGTGTCGTTTTGACGACTGTATTCATGCCTATCCTGGCGGCGGATTACCGGCAGCGACTGGAAGCGTACAACAAAAACGTGACAGACAATGAGACCGAGCTTCGAAAAGCTGTGGTTTACAGGAATATTAGACATACAATCTACCGGCCGCCGGCGGTGCTGTCCGCCTTCAGTGCGGGCTTGGAAAAGCAGTTGGCCGGAACGGCGCAAATCGAGTTAGAGAAAGTGCCGGAATTGAGCGTAACGCAGCGCGGCGGCAATCCTTACCTGCCGATTCTCGCCGTATTTGACGAATCGCTGATTTTCAAAATCATTATAAGCATCCTGGCCCTGCTGGTTGCATACGACGTCGTATCGGGAGAACGCGAGCAAGGCACGCTCAGACTTATGTTCTCAGATCCGATCGCCCGG
>JARRRJ010000531.1:816-2891 GCA_037380865.1 Sedimentisphaerales bacterium | reverse complement strand
GAAAAAGATTGTACTTCCCAGAGACAGCCGGGGCGCACTACTGGCTGTGTAGGAAAGTACAAAACCGGCAAGTGGGAGAGAAGGTTGCCTCAGAGAAAAAGCTTCTTGCGGAGTTCGGCGCTGATTGCCGGCGAGGCAATTTCCTGTTCAGCACCGTTTTCTATTGCCGGGAAATAAAGGTCGAATGAGGCCCCTTCCGTAGCATTGTTGCTGACCGTGATATACCCGCCATTCTCCTTAACTGTTCCGTAAACCATGGCCAGTCCCAGTCCGGTTCCCTTGCCTTCCTCTTTGGTGGTGAAAAAGGGTTCGAAGACCCTCTCCAGGCTTTCTTCAGGGATTCCCGGCCCGGTGTCTGAAATTTTGACATGAAGATAGCTGCCCTTTTTTACCGCGAATTCCACGCCGAGTGTCACGCTGTCGATCTCGGTCACCTCCGTTGAGATAACTATTTTCCCGCCTTGCGGCATGGCATCGCGGGCATTGACCATCAGATTTATCAGCACCTGCTCGATATTGTAAACATTGCCGCGAAACAAGGGCAGGTTTTCCTGCAGCATTAGCTCCAGGGTAATATTTTTGGGGATCAGCTGGGTGATCATGTCGTTGGTCGCTTGAATGACTTCGTTAATCCGCAGAGGCCTGGCTTCCGTTTCATTTTTTCGGGAAAAGCTTAATAATTGAGCCACAATTGCGGTCCCCTGGCGGCCGGCGTTAGAAATCCCCTGCACCGCCTCCAGGGTCTTTTGATCCAGGTCTTCCTTATGGTAGGAGATGGCATCCGCATTTGCCGTTATGGCCGTAAGCAGGTTTTTGAAATTATGGGCCAGGCCCCCCGCCAGTTGTCCAATGCTTTCCATCTTCTGCGAATGAAGCAGTTGCTTGAGCAGTTTCTTCTTCTCTGTAATATCGCGCTGGAAGGATTGGATGTAAATATTCCCGTTAATCTCAATCGCCCGTTCACTCATTTCCAGAGGGATCTTGGTTCCGTCTTTACGGTAATGGAAGGTCTCGTTCAGAAGTGACCTGCCGTTCAACAGGGCTCGCAGACGCTCGTCAAAGGAAGTTGAATGGTCTCCGGTATCAAGGAGGTTGCCGTGGAATCCGATTAGGGAATCGCGGTCGAATCCATGCAGTTCGCACGCCTTTTTATTGACATCAACAATCACCCCTTTGTCGTCCGAAATGACAATTCCATCGTTGGCCTGCTCAAAAAGAGCGGTCAGTCGCTTTTCGGACTCCTGCAATCGTTTGGTTCGTTTTGATACCAATTCCTCCAGGATTTCCTGCTGTTTTTTCTGGTCGAACTGCAAGCCGAGCAATTGGAGTAGATTTTTCTGGGACAAATATCGAAAGACAAGCGCAATGATAAACGTGGAAATAATAAAAAAGTTATTACTGATAAAAAGAGGATAATCATTAAGTCTATCAAAGAGAAGTATAGGAACAAGGTAGATCAAATAGATCAATCCGGCACTAATGGCAGATATGCCCAAGGACAAGGGCACGAGCCCTAATGCGCAGATGGTCACCAGATTAAAGCCGGCATAATAAAATGATTTATGCCCGCCAAAATTGAGCACCAGGATTTCAATGGCAACGGCGGAAGAGGTGAGCCCGGCAATCACGAGTGGTGTCAAAAGCTTCTCCTCCCTACCCGTTTTTTTCGCGATTTGGAGGAGACAAAATATAAAAATCAAGATAGAGGCGATTGAAAATCTTACATAAAGAAACTTCTCGAGCAATTCCGGCGCGACCAGGTAATCAAGAAAGCCAAGAGCCATAAACAGAACAGCACCCAAGATAAGGGTGATACTGTACCAGGATACCGTCATCTGCTGCAGTTGGTGGTCTATCCACTCTTTCTTGGTCATACGCCTAACGCCGAATATACAGGTTAAACTTGGGGTATGCCGCTGGTTCCGTTTTCCTATGATGATATTTTATTAGGATTCGAAACAAGAAGCAAAGTACATCCTCAGGGCAACGCAAGAGCCATGCCAGGAAGCAATTTTGAATCGCTCTGAAAGAAAATCCAGGCTGAAACAAGGAAATGCTGATGGGGAAATAGAGAC
>JARRRJ010000531.1:0-802 GCA_037380865.1 Sedimentisphaerales bacterium | reverse complement strand
GGCACGTTATTTGGAGATAATGGAGGCTGAAAACGAATGTCGATCATTCACCCTTTTTTTCTATGGTGTAAAAAATTACAATTCCGGTTCGATCCCTCTCCACGGAAATATTTTCCTCAGCGATGCCTGCGCGGTAAATAAGCGCTTTGCTTTCAGCCTCGTTTCTCTGATAAAACGCGTCCCAGTCGACAAGCCAGTGGTAACTAAGGACTTCATAGCGGGTCGAATCTTTAAAAACAGCAATGACTTTCCCGTGGGGAGCCAGCAGTTCGTACATAGCCTGAATGAGTCGAACCAACGAATCGTCAGCCATGTAATCCAATAACCCGATCGAATAAATCAAATCCTGGGACCCGAATTCCTTCTGATTCCGCTCTTTATTGACCATTTTCAAAGCGTTATATTTTCTAAGGTTAATATGACTCAAAAGCCCGAGCATCCCTAATCGTTCGGCTGAAAAATCGAGGGCAGCGGAATCAAAATCCAAACAGGTTATCTGTGCGGCTGATTTTATTATGACGGGAGTCAATTCAACGAGTTCCCTGCAGGAGCCGCAGCCGATGTTCAAAATTTTCAGATTACTTTTCTTTGTAATTTCCCTTTCAATAATTTCCCGCATCTTATCCTTTCGGCTAGGAACTGCTCTACCAAGTTCCGTATCCAGGAAACATTGATCGAGCAAATAGCCCATTCCTTCCGAAAGTGAAACATGTCGGTAAATATCTTCGATAATTTTATGATCGCCAACATAACCGTATGGCCAAGTTCTGGCGTGATGGAGAAAATGGCTCTTCGCTGCCCA
>JARRRJ010000530.1:0-3013 GCA_037380865.1 Sedimentisphaerales bacterium | reverse complement strand
ACCACTTATTCTACCGGCAGAAATGGCTTGAGCGGCCATATTTACTACCGGAGCGGTGACTGCGGCGGCGGATTTGGGTTGAGGTTTTGGAACCTTCTGGACTCCCACAGGACGGCTGCCGCCCAGATCCAGAGGTGAATGTGAGACACCTTTGCTCGCCGCGTCGATATCGTCCAGAGGAATAGGCTTATCAACGTCGTTATCGAGCGAGAGAGGCTTGTTAAGATTCTGATTACCTAAATTACCATTGACGGGATTGTCCATATGATTTTCCTCCAAAAAAGTCCTGCATACTTGAAAATATTGGATTGTCAAATAACTCGAACTAATCTATTCCACTTATAAAGTCTACGCGACTGCTTATATTATAGTCAAATAACTTAGGCTGTTATTTCTGCAGGTTCCTCAAGAAGCGAGCCCGGGAAAGCATATTTTCATTGTAAGGTGTTGCCGAGCCATTGAGGGTACGACGCGGCAAGACGGTCAGTTTGTAACTTAGTTTTACTCCCAGACTGCGCATCTTCCCTCACAGTGTCGCTTTTTGTCGCGTTTGCCTGCGCTCCGGATTCTCCCTTATCAGCCTGCTCAGAATCACCTTCCTGTTGTGAATTTCCTTTTTCGTCGGAGTCGACTTTAACACTTCCTGCTTTGGCTTTGACCTTTCGCTCTTCCTCTTCAAGTCTTCTAAGCTCTGCTTCAGCTTCTGCAACTCTCTGTTGGGCTTCTCTCACGGCGATTTGGGCATTTCTTTGCTCTGCTTCAGCTTCCAGCCTATCCTGTTCAACTTCGGTAGCCTTTTCGTTCTCTTCCTGGTGACGTGCGACGGCTCCGAAGGGATCGGTAATCTTCTCTACAGTCGAGCTGGAGGCTGAAGTAGTTGCGTGTTGTTGATAGATCTCAGCCATGACTTCCTTTCGCGGCCTGCCTCCGGTATTTTTGGAGCCGAGCAGAATGTTTGTCTCGAGACCGATGTATCCGTCTGCAAATACATGCGGCGTGATCTCCAGCGAGTCTATCACATCGACGTATTCTGTTTCAGTCAGGACAACAGTTGTAGTGCCTGCTCCCGGAACTGCTTTGGTTACCTTCTGCAAAGGCACATGCTGCCTAGATTGCACTTTGGCAGTCTTGCCGTTGACTATCTCGAGTGTCGGATTCATGAGTATTTTCAGATAACCTCGTGACTCAAGCATATCAACTAACGCCGTAAATTCATGATCTGTGCTTGAATACCCGATTTTCAGGCCCATTCGAGAACGAATAAGTTCTCGAAGTGAAGCACCTGGAAACGCAGGCAAATATTCATCGTCTTCGATAAGTTCCTGAACATCGGCTCCGAAAGGGGTACCGCCTGGTTTTAGGGCGATGTTTTCCCCGAATAAGTTTTCAATAGCGATGGTGGTTTCCCTGTCATATGTGAAATCGGCATAAATATCGGAGATAAGGCAATCTATCTTGACCTGAATGGGAGGGACGTCTATCTGGTTTAGCGCATTGAGCACAGATTGCGCATCTTCCTGTGTCGGACATTTGACAATCAACTGGTTCGTCGCCGGATTGCTGCTCACATTATACTCCAGCGTCACAGATTCCTTTCCCTTCGGATCGACTTTCTTATCAGAGAACTGCTCGTCGATAATCTTCTTTAACTCATTTGAAGGCTGGTACTTACAAAAATAAAATAATTTCCACTCGGGTGTACCGCTTACGACTTGCTCGATTATCACCGGTTCCCTGGTATATATTTCCGGCATCGGAATATTCGGCTCGGGGACATCACGGATTTGAAGTTTTGCCAGAGTATCCCTTGCTTCGTCTTGGGTGGTTGGCTGTGCGATAAGCTGGACATTCCCTTCTATCCATAGCACAACTGCAAGAATAACAGCTCCCATGAACCTTTGAGTGTGGAATAACTTTTGCCTGCTGCCGGCCATTCTCGTGCGATTTCCTAAAAATTCCACGTCTCACGGTCTGCCCGCCCCCGCTTTTCGAAGTTTTCAAAAGCAGAAACAGAACTTCGTATTATTGTAACGCCTAACTTCTTATCGTCAAGGATATTTAAAAACAATTAGCAAAAAGCGGCTTTCTCTTGGACTAGAATGCGGTTTTCTGATATTTTTATTGAAATATGAGCAAACACAAACAAGAGATTACAGTTGGATTCATCGCATTAGGCTGTCCCAAGAATATGGTCGACAGCGAGAGGATGCTCGCGGAAATTGCGCAGTCAGGCATGCTTATCGCGCAAGAGCCCGACAATTGCGATGTTGTTGTCATAAATACTTGCGCATTCATCGAGCCGGCAAAAAAAGAGTCGCTGGATGCGATACAGGAAGCGGCAGGCTGGAAAAATGATCCCACGAAAAAAGTAAAGAAGATTGTTGTTGCAGGCTGTCTTTCGGAGCGAATTGGAACGGAACTCCTGGAGCAGGCCAAAGATATCGATGCGATAGCAGGTCTTGAATATAGGGATGACATTACCCAGATAATCAGGAAATCCTTAACTTCCGAAAAACCTTTGGCTTACATAGAAAAAACGCCCGGTTCTCAAGCCGCTATCCATGACGACAGAACAAGACTTTTGATTAGTGCAAGTCACTGGGCATACCTGAGAATCAGCGAGGGATGCAGCAGGCAATGCAGTTTCTGTACGATACCGTCGATCCGCGGCCCGTTCCGAAGCAAGAAACCCGAAATCGTGCTTGAAGAAGCACGCGAGCTCGTCTCCAGCGGCGCTGTCGAGTTGAATGTCATCGCACAGGACACGACATATTACGGCCGTGACCTCAACATACAAAACGGCCTGCTTTCGCTCGTGCGCCAGCTTGAAGAAATTCAATCTCTGACATGGATAAGGCTGCTCTACTTATATCCTACGGGAATCAGCGATGAGCTTATTGACACGATTGCAGAGAGTGACAAAGTCGTGCATTATCTCGATATCCCAATTCAGCACATTAATAACCGCATTTTAAAGTCGATGCGTCGTCCCGATACGAAAACCCAAATCGTG
>JARRRJ010000529.1:1419-3505 GCA_037380865.1 Sedimentisphaerales bacterium | reverse complement strand
TTGTCATAACCAGTGGACTATTGCTCTTTTTATAGGTCCTGTGTCTGGTTTCTCTCGCTTTTAAGAACATACTTTCAGCCTTTATTTACATATCTTTGCTTACAAGTAGTAATCGACATAAATTAAGGGTAGGTTTATGTGAAATCCGCTCGGGTATTTCCTTCTTGCATACTATTTAAAATATAGTCTGAAAAGTAAAAAATCCAAAAAATTTATTCATCGGATTTTCAGTGTTGCAAGCGCCAGCGCAGCAAAAGCGGCTGCAATCAGCCAGAAACGCACCACGACCTGAGGCTCGCTCCAGCCCATCAGGTGAAAATGATGATGGATCGGTGCGCATCGAAACAGGCGCTTGCCTTTGGTATATTTGAAATAGCCTACCTGCAAAACGACGCTGGACAACTCAATGACAAAAACCCCCCCAATGACAAGCAGAAGAATTTCATTTCTTGTGACAAGAGCGCCGTAACCCATGGCCGCTCCCAAAGGAAGCGAGCCTACGTCGCCCATAAATGTTTGCGCGGGATGACAGTTGAACCATAGGAAACCCAGGACTGCGCCGAGGATCGCAGAGAAGAAGATACTCAATTCGCCCGCCGGTATGGCAGGAAGCAGAAGATAACTTGACCACGTTACGGCTGACGTTCCTCCCATTGTCTCCGAAGCGACATAACATAACAGAATAAGAACAAGGCTCACCATTCCGACACAGCCCGCGGCGAGGCCGTCCATGCCATCAGTCAAATTGACCGCGTTGCTGGTTGCAGTCAAATAGAACACAGAAATCAGAATGAACACCCAGTTTGCCAGCGGCAGGCTGCTGCTGTAGAAAGGAAGCCAGAACCTGATGCCATCGGGTACCCGCGGATGGCCGTTCCCGTCAAGTGCGGCGAAATCTATGTACAAAAAAGACGATATCAAAACTGCACCGCCGATCTGGAAGACCAGTTTTTCCCAGACTCTCAGGCCGTCCCTGCTTCGATGTCGAACCTTGCTGGTCAGCTTGAGCCAGTCATCCGCGCCGCCTAAAATACCGAACCAGACGATAACGAAAAGCGCCTTTGCGATATAGGGATTCGAAACATGCTTATCCGGGTCGTATAGTTTTGCCCAGAGAAGTGTGCTTGTGACAATCGAGAAAAGAATTATTAAACCGCCCATCGTCGGTGTGTTGGCTTTTTCTTTCGTCAGCTCGTTCAACGTTGCATGATGAAATTCAGGTCTGTCACCGATCTTCTTCCTCATGAGCCAGCGAATAATTCTAGGACCAATCAGCAGCGCGATTAAAAGGCTGGTCAATATTGCCGAAACTGACCGAAAGATTACGTTCTGATAAGCGTAGAAGCCGAACCGCTCACCGGCGTGCAAATACCATAAAAGGTGGTATATCATTTATAATCTCGTATCGAAGCACTCCATCGCTGGAGATACGTTTTGTAAAAAAAGTTCCTTTAGCTTGTCAACGACCGCTTCCAGTTTGGCCGTTCGCGAGCCTTTCACTAATACTATATCGTAATCTTTAATAAATTCGTGCAGTTTGTTACAGACTGAAAGTGTATCCTCGAAATATTTTGTTTGCAAATTCTTTTTTGATTTCTTCCTTGCGGCTTTGGCTGCTATCTCTGAGAACCTTCCGACCGCGAGCATAAGATCAACGTTTGCACCGGCAACTTCCTCACCCAGCTTTATGTGCATGCTTCGGGAATGATCGCCCAGCTCAGCCATATCAGCGCAAACAAAAACCAATCTTCGTTTCTTAGTCGGGTCAATTCCGGCTAAAATTTCCAGTGCGTTCTTCATCGAAGCAGGATTGGCATTATAGCAATCATTCAGCACTGTCAGTGTCCCAACCTGCATCACTTCGGCGCGCATTACAGCGCCAGAAAAATCCTTCACTGCTTCGGCAAATTCCTTTACCGCAATCCCGCATAATTTGCAGACAGCCCAGGCCGCGAGTACGTTTTCCACATTTCCGGGACCAGGTAACGACAACTCAACATTCTGACCGTCTATGCTAAGACTGCTTCCAAAGCCATGAAAATGGATGTTTTCCGCAGTAATGTCTGGCTTTCCCGATTTGCCAAAA
>JARRRJ010000529.1:0-1403 GCA_037380865.1 Sedimentisphaerales bacterium | reverse complement strand
ATCAGAGTTGATTATCATGGCGCCACCGGGAAGAAGGCCTTCACAGATTGACATTTTTTCTCTCGCGATGGACTCCAAATCGCCGAATCCTTCCAAGTGCGCCGGGTGAATATTCGTCACAATTGCGATATTGGGAGAAGCTATGCGCGTCAGGTATGTAATTTCCCCGGGATGATTCGTGCCAAGCTCTGCTATTACAATCTGTGTGCCTGCTTCAGCATTCAGAAGTGTCAAAGGCACCCCGATGTTGTTATTGAAACTCTTCGGAGACTGGTGAATCCTGAAATGCCGGCTTAAAACGTGATGAACCATATTCCTCGTTGTTGTCTTACCGACAGAACCTGTTATTGCAATAACTCTGTATCCTGCTCTCTTACGATATTCACGAGCCAAATCGCCCAGAGCCGCTATCGTGTCTTTCACCCTTAATATACTTCTTCCAGGAAACTCGCGGCAATCAACGTCTCTCTGTACTACGGCACAAGCAGCGCCTTTCTCGAACACTTCAGCAATATAATCATGCCCATCAAACTTCTCGCCTGAGATAGCAAAGAAGCAATCTCCAGCTTTAACAGTACGAGAATCTGTGCTTACACCTCTAAATGAAGGAATACAATCTAATATAGAAGAATTATTCACTTTACTCTTGAGTAATAAAAATTGTGCACTTTATAAAGATAATTCACATTCAACCATTACAGTATGCGCACACAAATCCCATAAATCAAGACTTGTATTTTGATTGCGGTTCTGCAGTTCATCAAGAAAGATTCCCAGTATGAGACCAGCTATCGCCCAGAGCCTTCTTCTCTCCAATCGCGGCTGGGGGACGGATTTCAACGCGAGGATTGCAAAAACTATCGCGAGTATAGCTCGTTCCATGCCAAGTAAGTTGATAAAACATATAATGCCAAGTAAAAGGGAAGCCGTCGCATATGCGTATTTTTGGCCTACAATTACTCCTTGTTTGAAATGTTCATCGTTTAACATTATAAATCTCCCTTCGTTTGAATATTTGGGCTAATGGCAAAAGGATTCTGTTTGATCAAAATAAAAAAGACAATAATAACTGGTATAGATAGAAACCTGACAAAACCAGCCGCTGTTAAAGCAGGCGAGATATCGATAATTTTCAGGATGAAAAGCACAAAGCCAAGAGCTATAAAGTAACCTGAATATTCAGAGTACTTCGATGACATTTTAGCTGTGTTTATAACGGCTTCAACCTCGTACGCGATATTTGCAGCATAAGATTTTCGCCGCTTGTCTTCCAGCAACTTCGCTGTACTGCGCAATAGCTCAATCGCCGTCCTGCAATCGGGGCAGGATGCTAAATGCTCATTTATTTCGCTTTCAGGCACGAGCGGCTGTTCGCCATCTGAAATCGCCATCGCTGAAAGCCG
>JARRRJ010000528.1:2129-3187 GCA_037380865.1 Sedimentisphaerales bacterium | reverse complement strand
GTCGAGAGCATCTCGCCCTCGTTACGCGGGCAAGATGCCAGCGACACCTTATGAATCGCGCAGGACTGCGTTTACTGAATCGAAGAGGTTTTGTACTATTTCCTTTTGGAATTCATCAACTCTTTCATGAGTGAGCGTGCCGTCCTCGTCCCTGAACTGTAACGATAGAGTGACGCTTTTTTTGCCTGAAGGAATTCCCTTGCCTCGATATATTCCCACGAAATTCAACTGCTCTAATTCTGAGGATGCTTTTTGCATGACCGCTTCATGAATCTGTAACCATCTGACCTGCTCATCGACTACGATTGACAGGTCCCGCTGTATCGCGGGGAACCTGGGAATTGGTCTGACTTTCAACTGGCCTTTGTCCAATTGACACAGAGTTTCGAAGTCTATTTCGGCCGCACAGGGTGATATTTCCCTGAAATCGAATTCCTCTTTGAGCCTTGCACCGACGATCCCTGCTGTACCTATGAGCTGTGAATTAACAGAAATCTGCGCTCCGGTCTGCGCCCACTTCAAATCAGCGGGAGTGAACTGTACGTGCGCATCACGGCTGATATTTTTTACCAATCCTTCTATCACGCCGCTCAACAGCCGCAAGTCTCCGTCGCAGGCTATAGCCAGTTTTGTTTTCTCTTCCGGCAGGCCGTCGGTTTTTCCCGGGACAGGAACGAAGGTCTCTGATATTTCGAATATTCTGCATGGCAGATTTTTAGCGTTTGCATTCGTCTGCATCACAGCCATAAGCGAGCCGATGAGCGTGCGCCGAAGCATGTTCGCGCTTTTTCTCGACTCATCCTTTACAGAAAGATAAGCCGCTTCAGGCCCGTCAAACAGGCTCGCAACAGAATCGTCTGTGAAGCTGACGTTTATTGTCTCGTAAAAACCGCAGGCGTTGAGAAATTCAGTAACTGAGCCGGTCAGTTTTTGCCTGTCGTTGACCGGGACGACTTCAATTTTGATTTTTTTCTCAGTTGGCACTTTGCCATACCCGTACACGCGAGCAATTTCCTCGATCAAATCTACTTCGCGATAGACATCGCTGCGCCACGAAG
>JARRRJ010000528.1:0-2088 GCA_037380865.1 Sedimentisphaerales bacterium | reverse complement strand
TTCGGGCTCGAATTTCAACGCCGCCAGTATTCTTAAAACGTCTTCCTCAGGGATTTCGATCCCGAGTAGTTTCTTTGCGCGTGACAATCTCATGCTTGTTTTCACAGGCTCCCTGCGCTTCGGGAATACATCTACAACACCTTTGGCGACTTTGCCTCCGGCCAGTTGTGTTATGAGCTGACATGTTCGTTGCGATGCCCAATCGATATTTTCGATATCGACAATTCGCTCAAACCTGAAAGACGCTTCCGATGGCAAACTCAGTCTGCGCGAAACGGTGCGAACAATAACAGGGTCGAAGTAAGCATCTTCGAGTAAAATTCTGGTAGTTGTGTCGCTAACCTCGCTTGCCAGGCCGCCCATTACGCCTGCGATAGCTACGGGACCTGTAGGGTCGGTTATTGCCAGCATATCCGGAGTTAAATCACATTTTGTGCCGTCTATGCTTATGATACGCTCGCCCGCAGCGGCTTTGCGAACAATGATTTTGCCTTCACGCAATTTATCATAATCGAACGCGTGCGGCGGCTGACCCGTCTCCATCATCGCATAATTGGTCGCATCGACAACATTGTTGACGCTTCGCATCCCCGCCGCTTCGAGCCTTTTGACCAGCCAGTCAGGCGACTGGCCCACTTTCACACCTTCGACGACCCGAGCAGTATATCTGCCGCAAAGGTCAGGTTCCAGTATCTCGACAGTGGCTAAGCCATTCACATCAGTGTCAGATTCATCCAACCCGACTGACGGGATTTTTAGCTCTTTACCTGTCGCGACCGCAAGTTCACGTGCAATTCCGATGTAGCCAAGGCAGTCACCTCGATTGCTGGTTATCTCAATATCGAGTATAGTATCGCCTTCGAGCTTTTCGATTCCATCGCAGGGAAAACCCAAATCGCTTAGCGTTTGCGCAATCTGCTCTGGTTCGAGTGAAGTCTCAATATAATCATTTAGCCAGTTCAAAGATATTTTCATAGCAAATACCTGTATAGTTCCAATTTACATCTTAAGACAAAACAATACCTTACATTCGAGGTGCCGCGCTGTCAATCATTTTGAATTTGTCAGTTGGAAAATGAGTTCCTTGAGAGAGTCTCACTATTTGCTTTTCGTAGTGAGGAAATCTACTGCTTTTTTGATATTCTCGGCAGTTGAGACCAAAAACAGCTCATCACCTTCTTTTATGATTTGTTTTCCGCTGGCAATAACCAACTCTTCCGTGTCCTTGTTATAGGCCGCTATGAAAACGCACTGAGGGGGAAAATTCCGGCTGGCTGCTATATCCTTTATACTTTTGCCGGAAACTTTTGCCTTTTCGGGGACGATGATGACGAAAATGTCAGCCTTTCCACCGCCAATTGTGGTGATTCGCCGCACTTCAGGATTTTCGATGTCCATGAGCATCTGGCTAACCATAAGGTCTGTTACGCGGATAATCGAATCCGCTCCGGCAACACGATAGGCATTCCTGTAGTCGGGATGTCGCATTCGAACGATAATTCTCGATACGTTAAAACTCTTGGCCAGGATTGAACATGCAAGGTTACAGGCATCTGTTCCGGTAGCGGCTACGAACACATCCGCCTTCTTGATACCGGCTTCGAGTAGAGTCTCAATGTTCGTAGCGCTTCCATGAATTGCTATCACGCCTGTTTCTGCATAGAGCCTGTCACAAACTTCCTTGTCCAGGTCAATTATTACAACATCGTGTTTGTTATCCAGAAGCCTGCGAGTGAGCACTCCCCCGACCATTCCCCCACCTGCGATCACTATATACATTTTTTCACCTCCAAATTTTAATTCCCATCCATTCGACTGGATTCAGAAAGACAGCTGTAATTTCATTTCCATGCTCTTCTGGAAAACAAAAGCAAAACAGGCAGAATTTCCAGCCTGCCTGCCAGCATACCAAAAATATACGTCAATTTCACGAGCGGATTCAGGTTTACCATCTGATGGGCCGGAATGTAGCACGGCCCTGTATTGCCTACAGCCGAAAACATGCCGGATAGTGACTCAAAAGGCCCGTACTGAGACAATATCGCTGTAATTGCGCCGCCAATCAATATCAGAACTATCCATATAAAA
>JARRRJ010000527.1:0-3928 GCA_037380865.1 Sedimentisphaerales bacterium | reverse complement strand
CTCATTTTCCATGGATCAGATGGCCGCTTTGGGCTTTTGACCCATGGAAAATGAGCGCTTGCACATAAACTCCTCCCGCTCTTATAATATCATTTGAACATAAGTTTTCGAATTAACATATGTTCATAATTATTTAATCATGGTTTGAAGTGTATTTCTAGTTCTGGAATGTTCGTGCTGTTGGTCGCTAAAGTTTATATCAATGAAAGGAGAGAACCAATGATCACCAGCCAAAACCCCCTGTTTTTTGGTGCAGCATCTGAGATAATCACACCATTTTCTGGGGATGGTAAATTGGAACTCGGTTTGCTCAAGAACGAGGTTGAATTCATGATCGACAATGGCATCACTGGCTTTTTCGTTAATGGACTTGCAAGCGAAGCACTAATGATGACTGATGCTGAACGTCGTTCCGAAGCACTCACTGTTAGAGAGACATCCGAGGGGAAAGTGCCAGTTATGGGCAATATCATCGCCAACTCAATATCTGAAGGTATTAGGACAGCACGCCAATACCAGGAGATGGGCATGGATGCCATCACCATAACATCGCCACTTGTTTATAAATATACATTGGATGGCCTTTATGCTTTCTTTGTGGAGATTGCTGCATCTGTCGATTTGCCAGTCTATATCTATAATGCTCCTGAAACAGGTAATAAACTTCCGCCTGGCCTCGTGGCTCGCATCTTTAATCAAAATCCAAATTTTATAGGCTATAAAGACAGTACGCAAAATATCATCGAACTGCAGACACTGCTGATGCACCTGGAAGACGGTCGGCACTTTGAACTTCTGTCAGGAAGCGATGCCTTGACCATGCCTGTTATGATGCTGGGTGGACTTGGAGTCATTTCATTAATTTCCGTTGTTTTTCCGAAATTGATTGTAAACACTTGTGCAGCCTGTTCCGCTCAGGATTGGGAAAAGGCAACTGAACTACAAAACAAGGTATTGCGAGTACGTGAAGCGCTTAAGATTGGCCCTTTTATGGCAGCGTACAAGTATGTTGGAGCTAAAACCGGGAATCCCCTGGGGGTAGTCAAGCGCCCACTTTCAAGTTTGAATGAGAGAGAGATGGGCTCAATAACCAATATCCTTAGTGCAGAAGGATTACTATGATATGATAAGCCGAACATATGTTAGGAGAAGTTAAATGAAAAAGCAAGAAGTTGCAAAACTAATCGATCACACGTTACTCAAAGCATTCGCCACTCCTGACCAAATTGACAAGCTTTGTAAGGAAGCGGCGGAAAATCATTTTGCATCCGTTTGCGTCAATCCATGTAATGTAGCGCAATGCGCTAAACTGCTTGCTGGTACTGATGTCGAAGTTTGCACGGTAATCGGCTTTCCCTTGGGAGCAAACACATCTGAAACTAAGGCATTTGAAACTAAAGATGCGATTGCCAAAGGAGCAACCGAGGTTGATATGGTTATCAATATCGGTGCGCTTAAGGCCGGGAATATTGACTTGGTGCAAAATGATATCAAGGCAGTGGTCGATGCAGCAAATGGCGTGCTGGTCAAGGTTATCATCGAGACGTGCTACCTCACCGATGAAGAAAAAGTCCAGGCCTGTGAGGCAGCTACAAAAGCCGGTGCTGATTTTGTCAAGACCTCTACTGGTTTTGGTACCGCCGGCGCAACAGCGCATGACGTTGCCCTGATGAAGAAATCGATCGGGCCAGATATGGAAGTCAAGGCCGCCGGTGGTATTCGCACCCTTGAAGACGCAGTGAATATGGTTGAGGCTGGGGCAACACGTATAGGTGCAAGTGCGGGCATTCAAATTGTAGAAGCCGCTGAGTAATCCTGAGTTAAGGGTGTAAGAATGCTGTGCAGTGCTTTGCGAGATGAGAAAGGAGTAGATAGAGTTATTGGACAGTGTTGAGCGCAAGCAGCTTGTGAATATTGCCAAAATGTATTACGAGGAAAATTTAACACAGGCTGAGATCGCCAGATACTTGGGGGTTTCAAGGCCAACAATTTCGCGCATGCTCTCAGAAGCAAAAGAGCGCGGACTGGTCAAAATATTTATTGCTGATGTCTTCGAAAATACAGGAGAACTCGAGCGTTCGCTGATGGAACTTTTCTCACTTCAGGCTGTACGCGTCGTTTCGGTAAAGCCAGGGGACGAAAAGTTGATCCTGCATATCACAGCAAAGGAGAGTGCAATATTTGCTGCACGATTCCTTTCGCCAAATGACTGTATAGGGATGGCTTGGGGCAATACACTTTATGAGCTCGTCAGAAATCTGCCCTCCCTTTCCTTTCCGGATGTCCGAGTTGTTCAACTCATGGGCAATATTGATAGTGCCACGGTTCGTAGCTATGCAATGGAAATCATCGAAACGACATCCGCGCGTTTGGGTACGAAACATGCCTTCACACTGCCATGTCCGGTAATAGTAGATAACAAGATTATTTCGGATATTTTGAAGCATGATGCTAAGATCAACCAGATATTACAGCTTGCGAGCAATTGTGACAAAATGTTTATCAATTTGGCTCTGCCGGACAAACATAGCTGTCTTTATCAAGCGGGCTATGTTGGCGATACCGATCTTATTACCTTGAATGAAGCGTACTCGGTGGGAAGTATTGGCTGCCGCTTCATTGATGAAAGAGGGGTGATGAGTGATCCGAAACTTGATGAGCGAACAATTGGTGTTAGCTTAGATGATGTCAAGAGATCCGAATGTGTATTGGCATGTGTTGCGGATAATAGAAAGGCGCCTGTACTGCATGCTTCACTGGTTGGGGGTTATATTGATGTACTCATGGTGGACTCCATCACTGCCAAATTAGTATTGGATATCCATATGAATGAACAAACAAGTATAGATACTTGACCTCTGCCAACAACATCGTTTCCGTAATAAACATTCTCTCCCCTACAAATGGGTAGGTGAGAAGATTGGACTGAAGATCACATCTTTTCCCGCAGCGGATCACATTTTCATACGATCCGCTGCGTTTCTTATTCCGTTATGATGGCGGTAGATAAAAGATTTCGAGAAGGAGCTTAAAATGTCACAAATCAGTCAGGTTTTGAATGTCAAAGCTGTAAGTCCAGCCAGGCAGCCTGGAAGTACGCGCCAACTGGGATTCTGGTCCGCCATCCTCACCGCTATCGTAGCTGAAGCCGCCCTGGGTATCGCCATTACCACTGCCCCTGCACGCTCTGGGCCGAACTGCATGTTCGCGACATGTATCACCTATCCTTATACCGATGCCGCCGCATTTGTCCCCAACGATTATTTCTGGATGATTCCGGCTTTTCTGATGGGGCCGTTGTTTGTCATATTGGTCGCTTGCATTCGTCATCAAGCTGCTCCTGCCAGGCAGGGTTTCGGCCAGATCGCGCTTGCCTTTGCCGTGAGCTCCGCCACCGCTTTGACCATCAACTACTACATTCAACTCTCGGTGGTGCAGCCCAGTCTACTGAAAGGTGAAGTGCAGGGGCTGGCGCTTTTCTCACAGTACAACCCGCACGGGATTTTCATCGCCTTGGAAGATCTCGGTTATTTGATGATGGGCGCAGCTTTCCTTTTTGCTGCCAGCCTGTTCGGCCGGCGTGAGCGTCTCGAGCGCCTCATCCGCTTGATCCTGATTGGCAGTTCTATTTTGGCACTCGGATCCTTCCTCTTGCTCAGCCTGCTCTACGGAAGCGAAATCGGCTACAACTATGAGGTGGTTGCTATCCTGATCGATTGGACCACGCTGATTATTTCGGGGACATTGTTGAGTGTGTTTTTCATACGAGCAGCTGTGCCTGCAAGAGACATAGAGTGAACATTTCTTCTCTCACTCCGTCCTTATCTTCCGGCGTAAGAGGTGGACAGCGTGAGAGCATTAATCCCGTTTAATCTGCATGGCAAAACCAAAATTCGGATAAATATTGTCCTATAATAACCAGGTGGAC
>JARRRJ010000526.1:0-2993 GCA_037380865.1 Sedimentisphaerales bacterium | reverse complement strand
CTCACATTAGGATCATTTTCAATAGCTTCAGGAATCAGTCCGGATGGCGTTATGGTAACGTCTCTGACATTAGACGGGGCATTTTCGAGAAGACTGAAGCTGCACCAAAGACGCAGCCAGAACAGCAGCAGTGAAAAAAACACCAACACGATAAATTCGGTACTTACAATTCTAATTACCTTATCTACTGAAGTTCTCATTTTTATATTCCTAAAGTGACGTTGTTAAAAACTTGTCCCTTATACGTACCAGTGAAGCGGCTATGAATAGAATCAGCAATATCGAAAGCTGTAACTCGAAACCTTTTATAATGACAATAGTCAGGAAGGTGCAGGCCAGGAGCAGCCCGCCGAGCATTGGAAGCAGCCTGCCTGTCGTCCAGCCTGTCTGCAGGCCGATGCAATAGTTAGCTAACGCAAGCAATATTGCTATAAAATAAATATCGAAAAACACACCTTTGTAAATTGGTATCGAAGGCAAAAAGAACGGGTATAAAAAAGCGGTTATAATTATCAGCGGAATAAAAAATACCAGTATAGCCAGAATCCCTGCGATGAGCCTGGCTGTAAGTATCTCCCCGCGTGTGACAGCAAGCGTAGAAAGAAAAGAAGTCACTTTCCTGCTTCTGTCCATATACATTTGCGAGACACCCATCGCCATAGCTCCCAGCATAGAAACAATAACAAGCGGGATCAAAAATACGCTGAAAAGTGCCGCAGCATCGTTTCCGATATCAGATGAATAATAAGTAAGAAAAATTGCCGTCCCTCCCACCATCAGCAGGAACATAATTGATCCGTAAAAGTACGCGATATTGTCATAAATTTCTCTTTTTATTAATGTAAGCATTTTATGTCTCCTTTCGATGAATATGTCCTCGAGGGTCATCGGTATTTCATCACAGCTCGAAGGCCGAAATGTGTCAAGAATCGCCTGCTTTTCACTGTTCCAGTTGGCAACTGTTAATATCATCTCTCTGCCCGATACCTTATGATTGATTATTTCAGTCATGTATAATTCAGCCGGAGGTGCGCCGGGAAAAATCACCCTCAGTTTTTTCACGCGATTTTTCAATTCCTCTAAAGGACAATCGACAACAAGCTTACCCGCCGCCAATATGCCTATGCGGTCGGCGATCCGCTCGACGTCACTTAGTATGTGCGAGCAGAACAAAATCGTTCGCTCCTGTTTCTGAATCAGTTCTATCGCAAGCTCGAGGAATTGCCTTCGCGCAACTGTGTCGAGTCCAAGCGTAGGGTCATCGAGTATAAGCAATTCAGGCTCTATCGCCATCGCAAGAGCGAGGTTAAGCTGCGCCCTCATTCCCATAGATAATTCGCTCACTCTCCTGTCCAGCGGCAGTCGAAAAGTTTCTATCAGATGCCCAAAAAATTCTTCGTTCCAGTGCAGTGAAATGTTCCTGCAAAGCGTTATAAGCCTGCTCACTTTATAAGTCTGTATCAGGTTATGTCCCTCGGAGACGCAGCCGACATGTCCTCGAATTTTCGATGTGAGATTCTGCGAATCGTGTCCCAGCACGAAAGTTCGTCCCCGCGTTGGAAAATCCAGTCCGAGGAGAATGCGGATAATCGTAGTCTTGCCAATCCCGTTTCTTCCGAGCAGGCCATAGATGCACCCTGGCGGCACGTTGAGATTTATGTCGTCGAGAACGCATCGCCCGTCGAAGAATTTCACAAGATTCTGTATATTGATGACATAATCATCCATCGGATTTCTCCTTGTCCCCCGCCAGGTTGAACTTCTCAGCCGCCTTCTCGAACCATTCGGTCAGAGTCGCCCTGTCAATCTGCATGTGATAAGCATCGACAACAATCCGCTCAAGCTCATCGCAGATAAGTTTCTTTCTTACCGATTTGCTCAAATTGCTGTCGAGATTGGCAACGAACGCGCCCGCGCCTGCTTTTGTGACAATTATCCCCTCCTGCTCAAGCTGTCGATACGCCTTGGCGATTGTGTTGGGATTTATCGCAAGCTGCTGCGCCAACTGCCGCACCGTGGGAAGTTTCTCTTCCTTTATCAGCCTGCCCAGCGCAACATCACGCTTAACCTGGTCAATAACCTGCTGAAAAACCGCTCTGCCCGAAGTATTATCTATATTAAACTGCATATCAAACCTAAATATATTGTACTATTACAACTAATACAAGTATAACACAACCTAAATTTTTGTCAACAACTTTTTTAAAAAATTTCTAAAAAAAGTGGGTGAGCAATTTATAAGAAACTTTGTAAGTCTTTTGGATTTAACGCTTTAAAGGCGACTGCATGAACAATTATAGAACAATTAATTACCCTGCACGCCATCGCCGACAATGCGAAAGACCCTCTGCCTTAAGTAACAAAAACAGGAGTCAATAAAAACACTAGAATATCAGCCGCAAGTGTGTATTTTCGCTGAGATGGTTTCTTTTAAATAACCGTAATTTTTTTCATCTTACGACCTTCAGATTCGGCAGAGCCTTTTTTAAATCCTCAATTTGCTGGTCTGTTATATTTGGACAATCTCGCAGATAAAGTACTTGTAGACTTATTAAACCTTTTATCGGTTCAATATCAGATACCTGAGTATTGTCAAGATATAGCTCCTGCAGTTTTGTCCATCCCTTAATCGGTTCGAGGTTAGATATCCGGGTGGAACAAAAATTAAGCCTTTGCAGGTCTTTCATATTCTTTAATGGTTCAAGATTCGATACCCGGGTGGATTCAAACTGCAGAATTTGCAGGTTCTTCATATTCTTTATTGGCTCAAGGTCGATTACCTGAGTACCGTGAAGTTCAAGTGCCTGCAGATTTATCAGTCCCTTAATCGGTTCAAGATCAGATACTTTGGTATTTGCAAGAAGCAGCATTTCAAGTTTTGTCAGGTTTTTTATCGGTTCGAGGTCTGACACCTGAGTATCATTAAGACATAGTTCAGTCAGGTTAGTAAGTTCTCGTAAAGGTTCAAGAGCGGAAATTTCAGTTTCGTTAAG
>JARRRJ010000525.1:0-3270 GCA_037380865.1 Sedimentisphaerales bacterium | reverse complement strand
CGCTTTTACAGAATAACAGATTGTTGTCTCGATCTCGCTGAAAGCTTTCTGCATCTTCCGCAAATGTTCCAGAAACGTTGCTTTGCTGTAAATATAGACGGGAGTTGCGACTTCTTCTGCTATTTTATCTACTTTAACGTCCTCTGCAAACAAATCACAGTTTTGGTAGTTGAAATAATCCATATTGCCAGTTTCTTTTATAAATTTGTCCTTGATAAATATTAAGTACCGTAAAGGTCAATAGTATAAGCAATTTGAGTATTTTCTGCAAGTCCGCATATACTTGCAGATGAGAAACATTTCGGATGACTGCAGAATTTACAGAGTTAAAGGCTGATGGAGACGCTATGATTGATGTGCATAAGAAAAAAAGGAAGGTTCCACTGCAGTGATAGAACCTTCCTTTTCGCGTACTTAACCAAAACAGATATCATCTCTGCTCTGGCGTTGACAGTTACGCTATTTCTTTTTTGTTTTCTTCTTGGCAGCTTTCTTCTTTGTTGCTTTCTTCTTAGTGGCTTTTTTCTTTGCCGCTTTCTTTTTTGTTTTTTTCTTTGCTGCTTTTTTCTTTGCCATTATTTGTCACCTCCTTTTGGCTAACAAAATCCATTTTCAATTTTTTAATTTACAGCATTTACTACATAAAAACTTTTTAACAAACTAAATATAAATTATAAAAAATATTCATATTTATTTATCGTCTAAAACTTTAATAATTCTTGATAAATTTTTCAAGCGCTAATCTCCTGCGAAGTCAAAAAAATATTTCTTTATGCTCAGCTGAACAATGATTAAAATGTTGCATGTGCTTCTTTGCTTTTTATTATTTAGTTAAGTGAAGCAGCTTTTTTTAATACATTATTCGGAACGAAACAGATAGTGACATAACTGTTATTTTACATGAGTGACAAGAGAAGAATTTTGTTCGGCGGCACTTTCGATCCAGTGCATCTCGGCCATACGATAGTTGCGTCTGCAGCGACTGAATACATAGGTGCCGAAAGATTAATTTTTATCCCCGCCAAGCGATCTCCACTGAAAGGCGCGATGCCCAGAGCGAGTGACATTGACAGGTTAAAGATGCTCTCTCTTGCAGTTTCGGGAGAGGAAAATTTCGAGGTCAGTGACTACGAGTTAAATAAGCTCGCGCCGAGCTATACGCTCGATACGGTGAGACATTTTCAGTCGCTTTACGGTAACCGATATACTCTCTATTGGCTCATCGGCGCCGACAGCGTTAACGACCTGATTTACTGGTACGGAGTAACCGATTTGATTGACGAATGCAAATTGGCAACGATGTACAGAGCCGGCTTCGACAAGCCCGATTTTTCGAAATATGAAGCAACCTGGGGGAAGGAACGCGTCGAGAAATTGCAGCGAAATATCATCCCGACACCTCTGGTAGACATAAGCAGCACGAAGATAAGGAAAGAGATTGCATCAGGTAACAATGTTGCGCAAATGCTTGACAATGCTGTACTTAACTATATCATCGAACACAGGCTATACGGGTATAAGCCGGACAATGCAGGTCATTAATCACCCTGACTATTGCTTTGCGTGAAAGTCTCTAATTTGCTCAACGAGCCATTCATTCCATGCGGTCATCCCTTCGCCTGTCCTGGCCGATATGGGAAAAATTTTAAGATTCCTGTTCAATCTGCTCGCGTCGGCTTTGGCCTTTTCGATATCGAAATCTACGTGGCCAAGCAGGTCGATTTTGTTGATGAGCATCGCTTTGGATTTTGCAAAAATGGCAGGATACTTCGCAGGCTTGTCGTCACCTTCAGCGACAGATAAGACAACAACTTTTCCCGTCTCGCCAAGCTCGAAAGCGGAGGGACATACGAGGTTGCCGACGTTCTCGATTATAATTAAATCCAAATCATCTGCAGGAAGATTTTTGAGTCCCCTGCTGACCTGTGCCGTAGATAAATGACACGTGCCGTCGGTATTTATTTGAATCACCGGCGCGCCTGTTTTCAAAATTAATTTTTTTCATAAATTTTTACTCACTTTCGAATTCTATCTCCTCCAGGAGCAAAGGTGCGTCAGGTAACAATTCGATGTTTTCACTTTTACAATTCGGGCATTTTATGCTTGAAAAATCAACTGCAAAAGTTTTTTCACACTCCTTACATTCAGCGTACAAAGGTTTCTGTTCGATAATCAATTTCATATTTTCACAGACAGTTCCTTTTGCAATTGCTTCGAACGCGAACGAAAGAACTTCTTCGTTAATCGCGTTGAGTTTGCCACAGCTTATTTTCGCAGAGACTGGTTTGGCGTCTTGGTTAGCTGCTTCATCAGATATTTGCGTCAAAAGACTTTCTGCAATCATTGTTTCGTGCATCAGCATATCCTCGGAAGCTCGCGGCCATATGGCATTTGCACGATTCTTCTGCCGCCTATTTTTGTTTCCATCTCTATAACAGGCACATCGCTGCTTCCAACAACTTCGCCTATTACCTGAGATTTTTTTCCTAAAGGATGATCCCTGCAAATCTCTAAAACCTCCAACGCAGAATCGGGCGCAACAACTGTAACGACTTTTCCTTCGTTTGCAATAGTAAGCAAATCAAAACCCAGCATATCCGCCGCGGCCTGGACAGTTTTATTTATCGGTATATCGTTTTCGTGGATTTCTATGCTCAATCCGGAGCTTTTTGAAATTTCATTAAGTGTAGCCGCTAAGCCACCACGAGTAGGATCACGCATGAATTTGATGCCTGTAGTCTTCTGCAATAGTTCACACGTAAGACCTGAGAGAGCGGCGCAGTCACTTTCTAACGGCGATTCGAATTTGATTCCTTCCCTTTGTGAAATAATTGTCATGCCGTGATCGCCTATTGTGCCATTAATAATTATCTTATCACCTTCTGAAATTTTATTTATACCTAAATTCACACCAGGTAATCTAATTCCGATTCCTGTCGTATTGATAAAAATTTTATCTGCTGCGCCTCTTTCTACAGTTTTCGTGTCGCCTGTTACTATTTCTACATTGTTTTGCTTTGCGGTTTGGCCAATACTATCCAGTATCTCCTCAAGCAGTTTTACTTCAAAACCATCTTCAATTATCAGAGCCAGAGATAAAGCAATCGGTTTAGCGCCTGATACAGCCAAATCATTTATTGTGCCGCAGACCGCGAGCTTTCCGATGTCGCCTCCATTAAAAAAGAGAGGCTTCACAACGTAACTATCTGTAGTAAAACACAGCGAGCCTGAAGAAAGATCCAGTTGTGCCGAATCACCTAATCTTGCAAG
>JARRRJ010000524.1:0-3538 GCA_037380865.1 Sedimentisphaerales bacterium | reverse complement strand
ATTTTGCATAACAAGTCGCTGGAGAATCGACGGGAAAACGCTGGCGCTTTTCCCGCGTCTCAGCTCCAGCGTGAAGCAATGAAATCAATATCAACGAGCCTTGTTGCTTTTACAATAGCTATTTGTCTCGTAAGCGTTGCGGGATGTTTTCGCATGGCTGAAGAGACTTTGGGTGAGAACAAAACCTCCAAAACTATATTGTCGTATGTACAGATCGTTGGTAGATTCACTGAATGCGACCCCAAGTTTTCATGGTCTGAAAACTGGATTGATGAAAATGGGTCTGAAGTTCACGATGATGGCCTAGCCCCAAGATTAGTGTTTCATATTCTATCACCAGTCGAGTATGCAAATCGTGTTGTTGGCATCTTGTATAAGCACGAAGGTAAGGATGTATTATTTCCTCCCTCTTTTTACCAGAAGGGAAAAACCTTTTCGTTTGAAATACCATCTGACTTTTTTGTTGGCCAATTCGAAACTATTGATAATATACACGTTAGGAACTTTCGGGCTATGCCCTAACAAGACGCTTGCAGTCGGGCGCGAAAAAACCGCGCCGCTGAACCGCAGCGCTATGAACCGGAAAACATAAAAATGGAGCTATTACTTCTATTTTTTATAGCACTTCCAACCATCATCTTCCTGTTTTTCGCACTTGATTATTTCTATAGCTTGAGGGCAGGAAGAACACTGCTGAAAGAGTGGGCAGTGAACAATGAATATGAGCTGCTCACTGTTAAATATGGATTGATTAGAATAAATCCTTTCTTTTTTAATTTTCTTTGGAAAAAGCGCCTTTTTAAAGTTACGCTTAAAACCATGGAGGGAAACCAAAGAAGTGCATGGATTTTGGTTGGTGATATCCTAAGCGGATTACGAATCAAAGAATTCGACATAAAATGGATCGCTTGAAATTCGTCTAATTCATAACCAGCCGGGTGGAGGTGACGGCGAGAAAGGTGCGGGTTTTCGTATAGGCTTTTGGTGGTGGGAGAAATACCGAGGGCCGCACCTCACCCGGAAACGTTCGCCATGAATACTATGAAGCTGATTTCAGTCAGTATAATTCTTATTCTTTTTGGGTGTATTAATTTAAGGCATGATGTATCCAATGATGAAAAAGCGTGGTTTCCTTATTCAACAAAGAATGTATATGTAACCAGAGAAGCGATATTCTTGATCAAGGTCGATAGCGGATTGGAGCCTGAACGTTTAGCTCTTGTACCACCTTCTGACTCGAAAAGAGGTTCGGGGTTCTATTCATCTCCAAAAAGCATCCAAGATTATAATGAGAACCCAAATGAAGCATGCCGAAGTAACTTAGGTGAAGAATTTAGAATCAACGTAATTGGAATTGTAGAAATCGGGACAGAATTTATTCCGGTTAAAGTCAAACGCAATTCTGGTTGGAATATTTGGTTTGGTAATCACACCTATGATACACGATATGGCAAGATTGTAAGCGGACAATATAAAGGCACTATCGTGGATATTGAAGATGTCTCATGGTGTATGGAAGAAGGTCCAATTTTGAACCGGTATATAGAAATTTAATAAAAATTGAACAAGCGGATGTTGTCAGACTCGCTCTGCTCGCCGCAAAGTCGCGTCGCTCACTTGTCAACGTAAAAAGGAATCTTCGAATGGAGTACGATAAAGATAAGGTTGAAGAGTACACTTTAGCCCTGCAGTATCTGGTAATTCACGACCGGCACGAGGGTTACGGTGCAAGAGTCTGGAAGGGATTCGACTGGGATGGCATGAATCGCCTTCATGAAAAAGGGATGATCTCAAATCCAGTTGGCAAGGCGAGCTCGAAAATCTGAGCTGAGCCCAAATTTTTTCGTAGGCACACGCTGAATTTCATTCATTCGAGCAAATGCACAACTGGTGCCGCTTTGCGCCGAATCGTTAATTTACAGATCCCAAACCCGAGTGAAGAGATTCGGGATATTCCATTAAATCACACAAAGGAAAACATTTCCACGATCGGAAAAGCTCTAACCTTAATTATTGATATACAGCAACAAGTCTTCCGGATTGATCCAAAATTAAAGCCTGAGTATTTAAAGCAGTCTTCCCCATATCCAGGGGAACTTAATAGACGATTTGGGGACATTGTTATTAAGGATGCGGACCTTTGCGATTTAAAATTGTATCAAGAGGCAGTATCCTTATACGAGAATTTTATTTCCGAAAATCCGCCAGAATTCTTTACAAAGATGGCGAAAGATAGAATTGCCAAAATTAAAAAGGACTATGGTGTATAACCCGCAGGATGGAGCTGACAGGGATAAGCAGGCGACTTGCGTAAAGTTAAGGGGCGCTCGAAGGTTGGTGGCCTGCAGCTCATCCTGAAACGTTAGGGTGGCCGAGAGAAGGAACAGAAATGGATATATTCGACGATAAAAGAATTTCTGAAGAAAAGTCTTTGGAAGACGACCATCAGTTTAGGGAATATATAGACAGCGGACCAAAAGGATTGCTTTTCGTTCACGAACCTTTTGGTGAGATTGAAGACGTTGTTGCTCAGCCGGATACCGGTGACTTTGTGAAGTGGATAAAGAAAAATAATCCTGAGATAGCGGTTGAAACTCAAAAGTATCAAAAGCAATTGGCTTTGCGGTCAAATGACTTTTGGTTGCCGCTAGTTTTTCTTGCTAGCGATGTGGCATTACCAATATATTTAAATTTAGTTGCCAGTTATCTATATGACAAGTTTAGAGCATTGCTGCGAGGCGAACAGAGTCGGGTTCATTTTAGCGCCGTATACGAAGACAAAAGCACGGGAAAGACAAAAAAATTCATTTTTGAAGGAAACGAAGAGGATCTTAACAAAGCTATCAAGAAATTTGATGTAAACAAGTTTATGGAATAATCTATGTTTTCTTTTGCCGTTATTTTGGATAAATACAGGTTATATAAACCAAGAATAATTGATGCGGTCAGCAAAATAAATATAGGCGATATCCCGGAAGGAAGACAGGACTTAGAAAGATTAGAGAATGAAATTAAAGAGTTAAATGAGGAGCTAGGATCAGTATCTGAACGAGTTCTAAATGAGTTGTTCGTGTTTCGTTCATATATTCAATTTTTAATATTATATGCAAATATTTGGGAAAAACTTGCGGAACAAAAATATGGCAATTCGTGGAACTCTTTGCAGGACGCGATAAGCCAATATCGGATAATTAAGAAGTTCTCTTGTGAAAACGACGAATCTAGATTTTTGCCATTTTTTGAAAATCAACTTATAAGTCTGGAAAAGTTATATCCATATAATGTTTTCTTTAGCATTGGTGCGGTTGTCGATTACTATGAGTGCAGTATATGCGGCTTGGATATTGATTCTGATGAATGTCCGCATTTCAAAGGTGAACTATATGGTGGAATAATGGCAGTAGCAATAGCCAAGAACATTAGACAATTAGATCATGTATCAATGGTAAAACACCCAGCTGATAGGCGCTGCGTTGTTAAATATGAAGATGATGGTGAGCAGTTCAAGTTAATCAGATACCTTGCTAGATTGTTACGA